>JAQTRA010000137.1 GCA_028712045.1 Candidatus Omnitrophota bacterium
CTTTTGAGCAATTTAGCGGACGAAAAGCCCCGATTAAAATTATGCAAGCAGCACTATTAAAAGGAGCGAAAAAAATATGATTGCCAAAATAATTGTTTTTATTTTTGGTTCTATCGTGGGAAGTTTTCTAAATGTTTGCATTCACCGGATGCCGAAAAATGAATCGGTGGTTTGGCCGCGCTCACATTGCCCGAAATGTAACAAAAGAATACCCGGCTATGACAATATTCCTTTTATAAGTTATATTTTATTAAAGGGAAAGTGCCGCAGCTGCAAGGAAAAAATATCCTTGCGCTATCCTTTAGTGGAGTTAATCACTGCGTTCTTAACCGTTGCGCTTTTTATCCGCTTTGGGTTAAAATTTGAATTTTTCCTGTATATGGTTATGTTCTGGGGTTTAATCATCGCCACTTTTGTGGATATCCCGCATCGGATTATTCCTGATGAGGTATCCATCGGAGGGATGATTATCGGTTTTATTATGGTTTCCGTAACCGGATTTGCGCTGAACCCTTTAAGATTCAATTTCTTACCGATGAGATATTCTTTCCTGGGTATAGTTATCGGCGGAGGTATTATTTATCTTACCGGTGTGTTTTTTGACCTGATTTATTTTAAACTACTTAAGCGCCCGGCGATTAACGGTGAAACTGAATCTATGGGCGGTGGGGATGTCAAGCTTTTGGCGATGATCGGCGCGTTCATGGGCCCCCAGAGAGCTTTGCTGACTTTCTTCTTAGCGCCTTTCCTGGGTATTATTGTGGGTGTGATTAATCTGATTACCAAAAAAGATCATACCATACCCTATGGCCCATTTTTATCTTTAGCCGCCCTGGTATCATTATTTTGGTACGATAAGATAATCCAATTCATCCTACCCCTTAGGTAATTAGAGAAAATGGCGGAAAATCCTTTCCCAGAGTCTCTCTACAATAGCCTATCCAAAGATAGCTGGGCACGTATTGGTTTTAAAAAACGCGCCGGAGTTTTGATCCCGTTATTTACCGTGCATTCTAAAAATAGTTTTGGCATTGGTGATTTTGGGGATCTTTTGCTGGTTATTGACTGGGCAAAATCAACCGGCAACACTATAATTCAGCTTTTACCGATGAATGAACTGGGTTCGCTTTTTTGCCCTTACGATGCTTTAAGCTCTTTTGCCCTTGAGCCATCCTATATCTGCTTACAAGATTTCCCTGCCTTAAAAAAAATAAAATTTAAATCTAAAGCTGATTCTGATCTGTATGTTGATTATTCTGTAAAAGAAAAGAAGCTTAAATTACTTTGGGATGTTTATCTGAAGGCGGATTTAACCGAAGCTTCGGATTTCGAAGAGTTTCAGCAGAAGAACTTTTATTGGCTACTTGATTTTGCGCTTTTTAAAACGCTAAAAGAGCATTATCAGGGTAAGCCCTGGTATGAGTGGGAAGAGAAGTTTAGGGATCGGGAGCCTCGCGCTTTACAGGAATTTCAACAGGATAATATTGAGAAGATAACTTTTCAGATGTGGCTGCAGTGGATTATTTTTAAGCAGTTTAAATCTGCCGCTAAATATGCCGCTAAGAATAATGTTCTTTTAAAAGGCGATCTGCCGGTATTGGTTTCCCGGGATAGCGCTGATGTCTGGGTGCATCCGGAATTTTTTAAACTTGATTTTGCCGCCGGAGCTCCGCCGGATATGTATGCCGCTAAAGGACAGCGTTGGGGAATGCCTACGTATAATTGGGAAATGATTTGCCGTGATGGCTACCGTTATATAAAAGAAAAATTAAAATACGCGCAGGAGTTTTATGATATTTTACGCATTGATCATGTAGTCGGGCTTTTCCGGATCTGGAGTATTCCTTATAATGATGCTTTAGCCAATCAGGGTTTAAACGGATCTTTTGACCCGGCTGATGAAGGTTGTTGGGCAGAACACGGAAGAAAAATATTAAGCGTGATGGCGCAAAATACCAAAATGCTGCTTTGCGCTGAAGATTTAGGGGTTATCCCCAGGTGTTGTACGGATACTTTGCTTGAATTCGGTATCCCGGGTAATGACGTGCAGCGCTGGGTAAAAGATTGGAATGTTGAGCATAATTTTCTTCGGCCGCCTCAATACCGGCAGCTGGCCGTAGCCATGCTTTCCACGCATGATACGACTAATTGGAAAGCCTGGTGGCAATATGAGGCAGGCACAGTAGATGAAGATTTATTCAGGCGCAAATGCCAGGAAAGAGGAATTGATTTTACTAAAATAAGCCCGGAATTATTTGATTTAGATTTTTCTTTTCATGGCCGGCTGCGCTGGAGAAAAGAAATTAATTGTGTGGATAAATTGCTTTGCATTTTGGAGAGAAGAAATGAAGAGGTCAGGGATTTTATTGAGCTTTATGAAAATAGCTATAGCGAAAAAGAAAAGTTATGGAAATTGCTGGGTTTATCAGGTTCAATTACCCAGGATGCCTCAGCGGATTTAGTATCGCGGATCATTAAGTTTGTTTTAGATTCAAGGTCAGTATTTTGTGTTAACTCTATCCAGGATTATTTAAGCTTAGCTAATATATTTAAAGGCGATCCATACCAGTATCGGGTAAATGTTCCGGGGACCATCAGCGCGAAAAACTGGTCACTTGAGCTTCCCATCAGCCTGGAAGAATTACTCCGGCATCCGATAAATAAAAAAATCCGCAAGATGATCGTGGATTCTGGCAGAATTTGATTGTTGGCTTTCGCCATGCGTTGTAAATGACTCTGCTAGTTTTCGCAGCGAATGTCGATTTTAGCCAATGGAGCTTGAGTATTCCGGGCATCCCGGTGAAGCGGATTAACGATAAAACCGGGATGGCGAGGATGTTTGAGTGGTTTTTGTTAGAACAAAAACCACGAGTTCCGCAGCCACCGGAATGCGAAAGATCATTGGCGTTAAAAAATCGACCTGAG
>JAQTRA010000023.1:0-4343 GCA_028712045.1 Candidatus Omnitrophota bacterium
TAAGAGAGAGACAGAGAGGGAGACAGGCTGATTACTTCTGCGCTTACCGGCCCTTTAACTAAACTACAAATTTCTTTTAATACCTGCTCGCAATCTTGCTTCTCTTTAGCCATCAAGGTGGGATTGGTCGTAACCCCGTCAATGAGCCCCAAAGCAGTTGCTTCTTTTATCTCGGAAACATTTGCCGTATCAATAAAAATTTTCATGTTACTAACCTTTCCTTCACTAAATAGCCTGCTCCGATAATTCCAGCATCAGAGCCCAACTTAGCCTTAAGCACCCTCACTCTTTTAGCTTGTACACTCATCGAACGCTTAAGAATAGTTTGCTGAACACTTTCCAGCAATACTTTTCCTACGCCCGCTACCCCACCACCAATAATAATGGCATCCAGATTGAGTAAATTTACACTGCCGGCTAAAGCCTGCCCCAGATAGCTGCCTGTTTTTTTCCAAAACTCTTTGGCCTTATGATCCTGTTTGGCTAAATCACTTAATTTTTCCAGAGTAATTTTAGAACCGAATATTTTACGCGCATCTTTAATCAGTTTGGCATTACCAATATATGACTCCAGGCAAGCGTAAGCACCACAACCACAAACCGGGCCAGATTCATTAAGCGGCATATGCCCTATTTCTCCGGCTGCATTATCGCTCCCCCGGTAAAGTTTGCCGCCGATAATTAACCCGCCTCCCACACCGGTTCCTAAAGTTAGGCATAAGCAATTATTAAAACCCATGGCTGAGCCGCATTGATACTCTGCTAAACTCATCAATTTTACATCATTATCAATAAAAACTGCTAATCCTGTTTTTTTCTCTAAAATGCTTTTAAGCTTTACTTCTTTCCATCCGGGGATATTTGGTAAAAAATGGACTATACCCTGGGAAGCATCAATTAAACCCGGTAAACCTAGGCCTACGCCGCTAATCGAAGATTTAGTTAAGCCTTGGCTAGTGATAAAACTATTGATTGCCTCAATAATCCCGGAAATAAGCTTAAGGCGATTATCAAAACTCTTTGTGCTAAAAGAGTTTCTGGCTAGGATCTTTAAATTATTATCCAGCAAAGCACATTTTAAATTTGTGCCGCCTAAATCTATAGCAATAATAAATTTTTTTCTCATTCGTGGTATTCTATATTAAAAAGCATATTTTTTCAAGGGAAATACTTATTATTCGGCAGGAGCAAAACACACCTTATTCTTTCCGCTTTCTTTGGCCAAATAAAGCGCCTGATCCGCTTGCTCAATCAAATCCTGGATATGGTTAGCATTATCCGGAAAAGTGGAAACCCCAATACTCACAGTAGCTTTTAATTCTTCATCATAAGCTTTAATTACAGCCTGGGCAATACCCTGGAGGATACGCTGGGCAGCAAAAATAGTCTGCTCTCTGTCGGTTTCCGCTAAAACAATACAGAGTTCCTCTCCGCCATAGCGGCCGATAAAATCTATTTGCCTGACTGTTTCGCGAATAATCTTAGAAACCTGCCTTAAGATGGCATCCCCAACCAGATGCCCATAGCGGTCATTATATTGCTTAAAATTATCAATATCGATCATCAGAAAAGATAAGTTTAATTTATGTTTTTTAGAACGGCGCAACTCTTCATTAAAACGCTCAAGAAAATACCTGCGGCTATAAACCTGAGTCAGGGTATCCGTAATAGTTAAATCGCTGACCTTTTGATAAAAAATAGCCCTTCTTAAACCGATTAAAAACTGCTGCGCAAGAATAATCAGCTTATCTTTGTCTTCATCCAGAATTTTATCAACGGCTAAATAACCTAAAGGTTGGTTTTCGGTGTTCCCTAAAGAAAAAATCATATAATCTTTATACTTAATTAAATCCGCATTATTTTTAACATACTGACAGTCGCAAACTCCGATGTATTTTTTCAGGCTCTCGCGGAATATTTTAAATACTTTTTCCTCCTCCAGGCTCTTACAGATATCCTTGGTCACTTCATAAAGCTCTATAGTCTGAACCAGCCTTTTATTCAGCAAAGCATTATCTTCTTCGGATTTTAATTTATCCTTGGACCGCTTAGCGCTTTTTTCAAGTAAACTATTCAGCTTGGCAGTTTTATTAGCCAAGCGCTTAGCCAGGATATCAAGCAATAATAAAAATATTGCCCCGGTTAAAGTTATAAAAAAGATTATATACAGCATACCTGGTTTCTTCCTTTTTGCTTAGCCTCATACATAGATTTATCCGCTTTTTGCACTAACTCATCTTCATCTTTAGTATCCAGCGGCATGCTGGCTATGCCTATCGAAACAGTAATCTTGGTTTCCTGGCGGCGCAAAATGATTACGGCTTTTTCAATTTTTTGGCGCAAGTTATCCGCAACCGCAAAAGATTTCTTTTTATCTAACCCGGATAACATAACTAAAAATTCTTCTCCGCCAAAACGGCTGATTAAACAATTGTATTCCGACAAAGACTCCTGCATAATCTGGGCAATTTTCTTTAAAACTATATCTCCGGCCGTATGCCCGAATTTATCATTATATTGTTTAAACAAATCAATATCGAGCATCAAAACCGATAAATACTGGTCTAGCCTTAAACATCTTTTTGTTTCTTCTTTTAATCTGCCTAAGAAATAATGGCGCGTATATAGGCCGGTCAGATCATCATGAATAGCTAAATCCTGGGTCTTCTGGAATAATAAGCTGTTTTCCAGAGCCACCGCGCCCAAATCAGAAGCCAGCGCCAAAAAACGCAGATCATCCTGGGTAAAGAAATCGGAAAGCTTGCTTTCCAGCCGCAAGATACCTAATAAAGAGTGGTGGCTGATTAACGGTGAGCTGATTATTGAAGAT
This sequence comes from Candidatus Omnitrophota bacterium, assembly GCA_028712045.1. Next base: position 2,831 of record JAQTRA010000023.1, read on the forward strand.
ACCGAACGCAAATCCTGATTTTTCAGGTTGTCCGTATCAAAACGAAAATCCTTTTTTAAATTAGTAATTAAAAGCGCGGAAGAATGCCTTAAAACCCACTGATCAAAAATATCGCCTTCTTTAGACAAAATAACTAAATCACTGTCTTCTTTTAACGAACGCACCAATTCAAGCTTCTGAGTTTGATTATCAATCAGAAAAAGCAAAGCCGTACCGCTGCCTTTAGAAATTAATGCGTAGACAGCGGAAACTAAGGTATCTACAGTAGAATCTAGTTTTAGATTACGATTCAGGTCCTCAATAATTTTTTTTAAACTATCATACCGGATAATCCTGGTTTTAAGCGCATCGGTTAATTGCTGGCCTTTAAAATTAAGGTCATCGAGAATATTGATCTGTTCTTTGGCAGTTTCAATAAGTGACTGAAGTTTATAAATTTTCGTGGATGATTTATTGATTAAGCAGGTTATCAGCAAAATATTAAAGATAACGAAAGCTAAAAGAGGAATAACCTGCAGCCTTTGATGAAAAAATATAAAATTGAATATTATTAATAGTGCGGAAATTACTGCCAGGAATAAAACAATTTTCCTACGGATGGGATTTTGAAACATAGGCATTCGAAAGCCGGCTTGAAATCCTGAAGCTTAAACGATAGTTTCTTCCGTGTTTTTATCGAAGAAATGTACCTTGCTCATATCAAAAACCACGTCCATTTCCTGATTAACTTTAGGACGGTCATGCGCGCCTACGCGGGCAATAAAGGTATGCTTACCGGTATTAAGGTAGAGATAAACTTCTGAACCCATGGGTTCAAATACCTCGCAATTTACACGCACGATATTCTCGGGAGGGGCTTCGGAAACAAACAATTTGTCGTAAATATCTTCAGAACGGATACCAAAAAATACTTCTTTTCCCACATAATTAGCCATCTTCTTATGCATATCTTCGACTAATTTAACCTGGATTTTGCCTTCATCAAAATAGATCTTCCCGTCTTTCTTAATTATCCGGCCCAACATAAAATTCATCGGTGGCGAACCAATGAAACCGGCGACAAATTTGTTCTTCGGATGGTCATAGACATCCAGAGGATCAGCTAATTGGTGCAGATTGCCATCTTTCATAACCGCGATCCGGTCACCCATAGTCATGGCTTCCACCTGGTCATGGGTAACATAGATAATTGTAGTTTGCAACCGGATATGCAGCTTATGGATCTCTGTGCGCATCTGAACGCGCATTTTTGCATCCAGATTACTTAAGGGCTCATCAAAAAGAAAAACCATGGGTTTTCTGACAATTGCCCTTCCTACGGCTACGCGTTGGCGCTCACCACCGGAAAGCTCGCGGGGTTTACGGTTTAATAAACGCTTAATTCCTAAAATATCAGCCGCCTCACTGACTCTTTGAGCGATCTCTGGCTTAGGAATATGGCGCAGCCTTAAACCAAAGGACATATTTTCAAAAACCGTCATATGCGGATAAAGCGCGTAGTTTTGAAAAACCA
>JAQTRA010000023.1:4443-11619 GCA_028712045.1 Candidatus Omnitrophota bacterium
AAAATATCAGCCGCCTCACTGACTCTTTGAGCGATCTCTGGCTTAGGAATATGGCGCAGCCTTAAACCAAAGGACATATTTTCAAAAACCGTCATATGCGGATAAAGCGCGTAGTTTTGAAAAACCATAGCAATATCCCGGTCTTTGGCCGGCACATCATTAACTCTTTTATTGCCGATATAAATATCCCCGGAACTGATTTCTTCTAAACCCGCGATCATCCTTAAGGTAGTGGATTTGCCGCAACCCGAAGGCCCGACCAAAACCATAAACTCTTTATTCTCAATCCCCAGGTTTATCTTATTAACCGCCGAAACATTACCCGGAAATATCTTGCAGACATCTCTTAAACTTACCTGAGCCATTTAATTACTCCTCTAGAGATAGTTTATAAAAGCCACTTGGTGAATTATTATACAAAATTAAGCCAGATAGTCAAGCAGTTGAGTTAAAATATTCGACATATTCTTGCGGTGCACAATCATATCAATCAACCCGTGTTCAAGTAAAAATTCAGAACGCTGAAAACCTGCCGGAAGTTTTTGCCTGATGGTCTGTTCAATTACCCTCGGCCCGGTAAAACCAATTAAAGCATTGGGCTCGGCAATAATTATATCCCCCACTCCGGCAAAAGAAGCCATAATCCCGGCCATAGTCGGATTAGTCAATATGGATATATAAGGCAATTTCGCTTTACGGTGATAAGCTAAAGCAGCGCAGGTTTTCGCCATCTGCATCAGGCTGTATAAACCTTCATACATCCGCGCCCCGCCGCCGGAGCCGGAAATAATCACCATCGCCAGTTTATTTTTTGTAGCATATTCAATCGCCCGGGTGATTTTTTCGCCTACCACCGAACCCATCGATCCCATAATAAAGCGCGAATCGGTTACCGCCACCACTAATTTTTTGCCGTTAATTTTACCTACTCCGGAGATAACCGCATCTTTTAACCCGGTGGCCTCCTGATCCTGCTTTAGTTTATCTTTATAAGTTTTCGGCCCTTTAAAATCAAGCGGGTCGGCCGACAGCATATCTTTATCAAATTCATCAAAGGTATCTTTATCCAGCAATATATTAATTCTTTCGTAAGCTGACAATACAAAATGGTAATTACATTTCGGGCAAACTTTCAGGTTCTCTTCAAGTGTTTTATTATAAAGCGTCTCTTTACAATCTTCGCATTTGGTCCACAGGCCATCGGGCATTTCTTTTTTCTTTAAACGCACTATGGTATATTTAGGTTTACCGAATAAAGCCATGCTTATTCCTTTCCAAATTTATTAATTACTAATCCCGAGAGTACTTTCGGATAAAAATAAGTAGATTTAGGAGGCATCTTATTCCCGCCTAAAGCCACATCGATAATCTGTTCCATTTTAACAGGATTAAGAAAAAAAGCTATTTTTAAAGGGTCAGCATCAACTTCTGGAATCAGCTCTGCAGGCTCCGGGCTATATTTAATATTTTTAAGGTTATTTAAATCCATTTTCAGGATATTTTGAAATACCAAATAATTAAGGATAGATACATCCAGCGTGCGGTACTCTTTCGGCCTATCCGCGATTAATTTATCCAGAGTTTTAACATTTTTGAGCCGCAAGAGAAAGTATTTATTTTGAATATAGGCCCCGATAAGGTGTTCGGTGCCTGCAGCTTTAGCCATCAGAAAAAGAAAACGCGTTTTATCTTTTACTTGGTCAACATCAAAATTTTCTTTTACTTTCAGGATAAATTCATCCAGGTTAAGCTTGGTATCTAATTTAAGTAAGCGATGAATCGGTAAAATCGATAAACCCCGCCCGTCAGTATTAGTAAAATAAGTCAATACGTAATTAAAATCTTCGGCGTTATCCAGCTTTGTTGATTTCTCAAGCATAAGATCGCGATAAGCACAAGCTACTTCATAACGGTGGTGGCCGTCAGCAATAAACATGCTTTCTTTATCCATACTTGATTCAATCAAAGCCACCATATCCGGAGCATCAACTTTCCAAATTTTATGTACGGTATTATCCACGTCTTTAACCTCAATAAAAACTTTCTGCGTGGCTAATTTCTGAAAAACTCGCTGAATAATTCTTTTTTTATCTAAAAATACCACGAAAATCGGGCTGAGGTTGGCTTTAACTTGTTTCATCAGTTTAAAACGATCATTTTTAGCCTCCAGATGTGTATTCTCATGCCCAAAAACCGCCGCATCCGAGCCATCCTTATTGCCCAACTTAAGCAAAGAGATAAATCCCAAGCGCGTTTTTTTCTCACCCAAAATAGTATATTGCTGGCTATAAAAATAAATTGAGGGTAAATTATCCTGAATCAGTATTTTCTCTTTCAGCCAATTACGGAAAATTTCACCGGATCGATGGTATTTATCCTGCTGGGGGATATCTTTCCCCAGTAAAATATGAATTAAATTAAAAGGTGAGCGTTTATGATAAGCATCCTGGCTAGCCGTGGAAATTACATCATAAGGCGGGCAAACAACCTGGTTAAAATCTACTTTTTCCGGATTGTAAACTACAGCTTTGAAGGCTTTTATTTTACTCATAGAATTTTCACCTTAAGTTAATTTAGGGCAACCCGAACACCCCGAGTTAGCATTAGGACAACTAACTTTCGCAGAATCAGCGTGAGTTCCCTTAGATTTCTTAGCGTAATCCGTAGCGTAAAAACCTTTACCTTTAAAAATAATCCCGGCGCCGCTGCCAATTAACCTTTTTACTTTTTTATTGCATTTAGGGCATTTGGTTAAACGCTTAGCGCTCATACTCTGGAAAACTTCAAACTTATATCCGCAATCCGTGCATTCATAATCATAATTAGGCATAGCTTTTTCTTCCTATCTAAATGTTTTTTTAATTTTTTCGCCAAAACTTTCTTTATCGCTTACAGATTCACCGGAAATTTGCGCGAACTCTTCCATTAATTGGCGCTGCCGGGAAGTAATTCTTACCGGAATATCAACAATAACCCTGACTAACTCATCACCCGGTTCCTGAGAATGCAAGTCCGGAATTCCCTTACCCTTCAACCTGAAAATTTTACCGCTTTGGGTACCGGCGGGGATCTTCATGCGCACATGGCCATCTAAAGTTGGTACTTCAATTTCGGCGCCTAGAACAGCTTTGCTTAAACTAATATTTATGTGGGCAACTAAATCATTGTGATGCCTCTCAAAATTGGCATGCGGCCTCAGCTCAATAACTACATATAAATCTCCCCGGCTAGCCTGGCCGGCTTCCCCTTCTCCGCGCACCCGCAACTGAGCATCATTATCAACACCCGGAGGAATTTTAACTTTAATTTTTTTAACAACTTTGCTCCGGCCTTCTCCCCGGCAATCCGGGCAAGCCGCAGAAATAGTATAGCCTTCTCCGGAGCAACGTGAACAAGTTTGGGCCATCTGGAAAAAACCATTGGAAACTACTGTTTTTCCGCTTCCCTTACATTGCGGGCAAGTTGACTTTTTTGTTCCGGGTTTAGCTCCGCTGCCAGAACAAGTTTGGCAAATTTCATATCGGGGAACATTAATCGTTTTCTCAACACCGGTAGCTGCTTCTTCCAGTGATATATCCACGGCAATCTGCAAATCCCGGCCGCGGCGGCGGCTGGTTCTTCCTTGAGATTGCCTGCCTCCAAAAATATCAAAACCCAAATCACCGAAAATATCTTCAAACATACTGCTGCCGCCGGAACCACCACCCATTTCTCTAAAAATGCTGCTAAAATCAGCACCTTTAAAAATATCTTCCTGCGCGTATTTTTGGTCTATCCCGGAATGGCCATATTGATCATAAAGAGAACGCTTCTGGGAATCTGAAAGTACAGCATAAGCTTCAGACATCTCCTTAAATTTCTCTTCGGCGGCTTTTTTTTGATCTTGCGGCACCCGATCAGGATGAAAACGCAAAGCCAGCTCGCGATAAGCTTTTTTTACCTCATCCAAGCTGGAGCTTTTACTAACTCCCAGTATTTCGTAATAATCCCGCTTAGTTGACATTATTTTTTGTCGTCTTCTTCCTTAAATTCAGCGTCAATTACTTCATCAGCTGGCGCCCCTTTTTCAGGTTCTTGTTCTGCTTGTTTTGCTTCGTTAGGATTCGGATTAGCAGATTGCTTATCCGCAGCTTGTTTAGCCGCAGCCTGCTTATATATCTCTTCGGCTAATTTATGTGAAGCAGTAGTCAATTCTTCCATGCCTTTTTTGATCCGCTCGACATTTTTATCTTTGATGGCGTTTTTTAAATCATTAGCTTTAGCTTCAATATCCGCCCGTTCTGTCTGGCTGACTTTATCGCCGTATTCTTTAAGTGACTTTTCCGTAGCATAAACCAGGTTATCTGCCTGGTTGATCGCCTCAATCTCTTCTTTTTTCTTAAGGTCATCCGCAGCAAACTTCTCTGCGTCTTTAACCATTTTATCAATCTCTTCTTTAGAAAGTTTTTTAGGTGCAGTGATTTTAATTGACTGTTCTTTACCGGTGCCTAAGTCTTTAGCTGAAACATGCACAATGCCATCGCGGTCAATATCAAATTTCACCTCGATTTGAGGTATGCCACGCTGCGCTGCCGGGATACCGACTAAATCAAAACGTCCCAACTCCACATTATCATTAGCTAAAGGGCGCTCTCCCTGTAATACACGAATCGTAACTGCCGTCTGATTATCCGCAGCCGTAGAGAATATCTGGCTTTTTTGCGTCGGAACTGAAGCATTCCTTTCAATTAATTTGGTGTTTACCCCGCCGAGTGTTTCAATTCCCAAAGAAAGTGGCGTAACATCCAGAAGCAGGACATCTTTAACTTCTCCGGTAATAATTGCCGCCTGAATTGCCGCTCCTAAAGCAACGCACTCCATCGGGTCTACGCCGCGTTCAATCTTTTTACCCACATAATCTTCCAGGAATTTCTGCACAATAGGCATGCGTGTTGGCCCGCCCACCATAATAATCCGGTCAACTTCTTTAGCGGTTAATTTAGCATCATTTAAGGCTTGTTCCATCGGATGCTGGCAGCGGTCAATAATCGGCCTGACTAAATCTTCCAACTTTGCCCGCGTAATCGTCATCGCTAAATGTTTAGGGCCCGTAGCATCAGCAGTGATAAAGGGCAGATTAATATCCGTGCTTACGGTCGAAGATAACTCAATCTTCGCTTTTTCCGCGCCTTCACGCACCCTTTGCACTGCCATTTTATCATTCATCAGGTCAATGCCTGTTTCACGCTTAAACTGCCCGACAATATACTCCAGGATTACCTTATCCATATCGGTACCACCCAGCTGGGTATCTCCGCTGGTTGCCTGGACGTGGAACACTCCGGAAGCCATCTCCATGATTGTTACATCCAGAGTTCCGCCGCCTAGATCAAATACTAAAATTTTCTGCTCTTTATCAGCTTTTTCTAAACCATAAGCTAAGCAGGCTGCGGTAGGTTCATTAATGATACGCAAAACCTTTAATCCGGCAATCTCACCGGCATCTTTAGTTGCCTGGCGCTGATTATCATTAAAATATGCCGGGCAAGTGATCACTACTTCTTCAACTTTATCCCCTAAATATGCTTCAGCATCAGCTTTAATTTTTTGTAAGATAAAAGCTGAAATTTGTTGTGGGGTATAATCTTTCCCGTAAGCTTTAAATTTAAAATCCGTGCCCATTTTACGTTTCGCCGCCTGGATAGTCCCCTCAGCATTAATCGCTGCCTGGCGCCGGGCTGGCTCGCCCACTAAACGCTGGCCATCTTTAGTAAAAGCGACATAAGAAGGAAAAGCTTTGCCTGAAGCAACTCCTGCTCCTTCGGCTGACGGGATAATTACCGGCCGTCCGCCTTCCATAACTGCTGCTGCTGAATTTGATGTTCCCAAGTCAATACCAATTACCTTTGCCATGTTACCCTCCTTTATAATTTTTTAGAAACTTTTACTTTAGCGGTTCTAATTACCCGCTCATGCATTAAGTATCCCTTTTGCAAAACTTCCACGATAGTGTGTTCCGGAAGGTCTTTGTTTTCTACCTGCATTAAAGCTTCATGATAATGCGGGTCAAAAACTTTTCCTTCGGCCTCAATCGGCTTGACTCCATGCTGTTTAAGCATATCATATAAGTGCGCCAGGATCATCTCGACGCCTTTTAAAAATGCATTTAGGTCCTCGTGCTTATCTTCGGCTAAATTTATTGTCCGCTCCAGGTCATCTAAAACATTCAATAATTCCAAAAGTATTTCTTCATTAGCATACTTAAGAAATTCTACCTTTTCCTTATCCAAACGTTTACGTAAATTATCGAAATCTGCCTGTGCCCGCAATAATCTATCCTGGCATTCTTTAGCTTTGGCAACTTCTGCCTTTAGCTCAAGATACTCCGGTTCATTAAGCGTAACTGTTTTTATTTCCTGATCTTTATTTTTCTCTTCCATATTTAAATATCTCTTAAAACATCAGTTAAAACATCCGAAATATATTCCAAAGCCGGGATAATATGATTATACTCCATCCGCATCGGGCCTAATACCGCCAGCCGGCCATAAGGCTGATTTTTCAATTTATAAGTAGTTACGATTAATGAATAGTTTTCCATTTCCGGCCAACCCAGTTCATCACCAATATAAACTTTTACTTTACCGGTATAATCCCGGTTAACAATATCCAGCAACTTACCTTTATCTTCCATCAGTTTGACCAACAGACGTATTTTATCCGCATCCCTAAACTCAGGCTGGTCGATGATCCGGCTGATTCCTTTATAAAAAATCCTGTCTTGCCACTGTAAAAACGAAACGATTCCGGCGTAATGGGTGATTTCCGAGATAACTTCAGAAGTATTTTCTAAAGCATCATCGAGCCGATGCATCTTTCTTTTACAATCCTTTACAATGCGTTGTTTCTCATCATCCATAAGCTCCATTTGCTGGATAAGAAAATCTACATAATAACGGTATCCTTTATTCGTAGGTATCCTGCCGCCGGAGGTATAAGGATGTTTTAAATAACCTGACTCCTCAAGTTCAGAAAATATACTCCTTATCGTAGCAGAACTTAAATCAAACTCTGCAGAAATATCATCCGAAGCCACAGGAAGCGCATTCTTAATATAGCGGTTAATCGCTGAATTTAAGATGGACTTTTTACGAGAATTGTAATCAACATTACGGGTCATTTAATTTTTCCAATAAC
>JAQTRA010000138.1 GCA_028712045.1 Candidatus Omnitrophota bacterium
GCCTTTTCAATAACATCCAGGTAATAATCTATGCGGTGTATTGAATCTTTCTTCGGAGGGATGATCTTCTGGGTCAGGAGAAACCCCCTCTTTTTTGTGTAATGGCCTATCCTTTCAGGTATCCCGCTTAACCGGCAGATGAGTGCCCGGCTGAATGACTTATGCAAAAGGAAAACCGTGTCAAATTTTTTATCCTGAAGAACGCGCACAAAACCTAAAAGTTTGAAAATCCCCTTGTGCCGGTCTTTTTCGTCAAAAATAATTATCTCATCCAGATGCGGGTTACCTTTTAATACCGGATAACATCTGCTGGGGACAATACAGGCAAGGTAACTCTCCGGGAAATTACGCCGGACATTTCTGATGACCGCGGTAGAAAACAAAACATCCCCCAGCCAGTTAACATTAAAAATAAGTATTCTCTTGCGCTCTTTCTTTATCATTTATGGCGGATCTCCCTCATAAAATTATAATAACCGCTTGTTTCAACCCAAAAGACAAACAAATTATCGCAATTCCGGGATATCCTTAACCTTTTAAAAGCGAATATATCATCATCGGAAGATTTTTTACCGGGATTAGTCGCCACGGCTACCTGGTAACCCGCGTCAATAACTACCTGCCTTATTTTTTCATTGAATCTTCCAGCCGGATAACAAAAAGCATTTACTTCTCTCCCCAACTTTTCTTCTAACGCAATCTTTGAGCCGGCTATCTCATTTTTTATCCGCTCCTGCGAAGTTAATTCAGTTAAAAGCGGATGGGTAAAAGTGTGGCTGCCGATGGTAATCAACCCAGACGCCTGCATCGCGGATATATCGTCCCAGGAAAGGCAAACTCCCGCCGGATCATTCATTTCATTAATAATAACAAATACTGTAGCCGGAAAGTTATATTTCTTCAGTATAGGAAAGGCGTAAGTATAATTATTTTTGTATCCGTCATCAAACGTAATCACTATCGCGCCAGCAGGGGCCTTCCTTTTATTCTTAATAATATCAGCTGCTTCTTCCAGGGTAATAACATTGTAATTATGTTCTTTTAAAAAACGCATCTGCCTTTCAAAAACTTCTGGCGGAACCGTCAAGCGGTCCTCTTTTTGCGGGTTTAAATCAATTGAGTGATACATTAAAACCGGAATAACATATTTACCGCTGAAAAAATTTGCCAGCGATACTATTAAAACTCCAAGGATTACAACAGCTATAATTAATCTTTTATGTTTAAACATTCCAAATATTCCTTTTCGGTCTCTAAGACCATTTTATCTTGAGAGAAATTATTTCGGATAAAATTCTGGGCCTCTTTTCCAAGTTCTAACCTCTTCGCCGGATCATTTATTAAAATTAAAATCGCCTGCGCCAGGGCTTTCGAATCCGCGGGCGTAATTAATAAACCTCGACGTCCATCCTGAATTAAAGTTTTAATCCCTCCGATGTTTGAGCCGATAACGCCTAAGCCCTGAGCCATTGCTTCCATAAGGGCAAGGCCCAGCCCTTCCTGAAGCGAAGGCATAACAAATATATCCATCGCCGATAGCGTCGCAGCCGTATCCTGAGTTTCAGGGACAAAAAATATATTTTTACTTATCCCTAAATCGGAAACTTGCGCAGTCAATTCTTTTTGCATCTTTCCTTCACCGACAATGAGAAGGTTTGCGCTCGGGTGTATTTCTAGAACTTCACTCATCGCCTCAATAAGATACTTATGCCCCTTTACATCCGAAAGCCGGGCAATAATGCCTACCACCGGACCATCGCCTAATCCTAAACTTAACCTAATCTGGCCTCTGGCTTCTGGCTTCTGGCTTCGAAACCTATCAACATCTATGCCATTATGAATCACGGTGATTTTTTCCCCATCCAACTTTAAATCATCAATGAGATGAACTTTAACCTGCTGGCTTATCGCGATCACCCTCTTTGGCCAGCAAGGGAATATCTTACGCAAGAACCTTCTCTTAAAAAACCCGTGACAGGTGAATATATGCCTTGCCCCGGTGAGCCTCTCTAAAAAGCAGCCTAAAACCTGCGTGGTGCGGCTATGCGAATGTATTATATCAATTTTATTCTTTTTTATTATACCCGATAATAAAAAAGCGCTAAAAATTATCTTTAAGCTGATTTCTTTTTTTGTTTTTATCGGTATGTGAATATAAGTTATGCCGGAGGCGATAAATTTCTCTAATACCTCTCCGCCCGAAGAAGCGATGTATACATTATGCCCTCTTTTTTTTAACCCGGCGTAAAGAGTAAGCGCGTAGCTGGTTATCCCTCCGGTATTCAGGTGATTAGTTATACAAAGTATATTCATTTTATCATTTTATCTATCGCGTCCAAAACTTCATCAACAGTAATCATATCCATGCACTTCTTATGCCGGCATTTCGGCTTATAGCAGGGGCTGCACGGTAAATCCCTTCTGATTATCGTGTATTTTCTTGCCGGAGGCATATGCCTGGCCGGGTCAGTGGGCCCGAAGAATGCAATCACCGGGACATTAACAGCAGCTGCTATATGCAAAGGCGAGGAATCCGCCGAGATATACAAAGAACAACGCTTAATCAAGCAGCTCAATTGATTGACCGTAGTCTTGGCGCAAGCATTGATTATTTTAGTATTTTTTACTTTTGCGACCAAAGCAACAGCCTCTGGCGCGTCAGCCTCTGTGCCTGTAACCACTACGCGTATATTTCTTAAACCCAGCTCATCGCATAATTTTACAATATGGCCTTTGGGCCAACACTTGGTAAGCCATCTTTTACTGGCATTAATATTTATCCCGATAATCTTCTGGTCTGCACTTAACCACTCCCCGCTTAATAAATTATCCACGTATTCTTCATCGTCTTTGCTTGGCCACAATTCTAAACGGTTATCCCGCAGGTCTATACCCAACATCTTTAAGACCCGGAA
>JAQTRA010000139.1 GCA_028712045.1 Candidatus Omnitrophota bacterium
CCTTGCCTTGAATATCCCAAAGCCAGGAACCCTTCCCTTTAACAAAGATAAACGGCACTTTGTTATAAGTGGGCATAATATTATCCTGATAAACTTTAAAAATTTCTTCTGTCTTCACTTTATAATCTCAGTCCCAATCCCCTGATCCGTAAAAATTTCCAAAAGCAGGCCATGTGGAGTGCGCGCATCAATAATATGTGTTTTCTTCACTCCGCCGTTTAAAGCTTCCACGCAAGCCATTACTTTAGGAATCATTCCTTCCTGAATAATTTTATTAGCAATTAAACCATTAACTTCCTCAACGGTAAGCGTTGAAATAAACGAATGCACATCATCCGCATTACGCATAATCCCTTTAACATTGGTTAACAGCACAAACTTCTCCGCCTGCATATTTGCGGCAATGCTGGCGGCTACTTCATCAGCATTCACATTATAGGTTTTTTTATCTTTTCCGCGGCCCATCGGCAAAACCACCACTACTTTGTCTTTTTTTAATTCATCAGTGAATAACTGCGTGTTAATCATTTTAATCTGGCCGACTAAACCGATATCCAAGCCGCCTTTAATCTTTTTCTTCTCCACCTGAATTAAATCATCATTCTTACCGTTTAAACCAACTGCCTTTGCCCCTAATTCCGTAAGCTCCTTTACGATCAATTCATTTAATACAAGCAGCTCTTCTTCGACCAATTTTAAAGTTTCTTCATCGGTAACCCGCATACCTTCGACAAACTCGGTTTTCTTGCCGGTTGAGCGCATACGTTCGCTAATATTCGGGCCGCCGCCGTGCACCAGAATAGTGCGTAATCCCATAAAATTTAAAAATACGATATCTTCCAAAACACTATTGCGGATTTTTTCATCTCCCAGGATGCTTCCGCCGTATTTAATAATGATTACTTTTTTATGGAACCTTTTAATATAGGGTAATGCCTCAATCAAAACATCTGCTTTTCTAATTGCCTCTTCCATGAGTCCTTTCTTGTGTACCTACACAACACCCGCGCAATTCAAATTAGCGCGGGGTGTAAGCTCCATTAACACAACATTCCGCCATGTGGCGCACACCGACGCAATTCCTATTGGCGTCGGGTGCCTTTCAATCAACGCGGGGCGCCTCTGCCTAGTTATACTCCGCGTTTATCTTTATATATCCCGGTGTAAGGTCGCTGGTATAAACTGTACATTTGCTCTTTCCCCGGGATAAACTTACTGTAAGTTTCACCTGTTTACCTTTTAAAGAACCCAACTTTATTTTTAACTGTTCTTCTTTAATATTAAAACCGCTTGCTCCGACGGCTGCCGCTACCCGCCCAAAATTAGGGTTCTGGCCGAAAACCGCAGTCTTAAAAAGCATCGAATTGGCAATTTCTAAAGCTACGCTTTTAGCCTCCTGTGTATTTTTAGCCTGGCAGACATCAATCTGGATAAACTTGGTCGCCCCTTCGGCATCCGCTACCACCATTTTAGCCAAATCCAGGCAAATAGATTCTAAGGCTCTTGAAAAAATCTCCAGATCTTTTCCGGCAGAAATAGTTTTATTACCAGCAGCTGCATTCGCCAGAACTAAAACCGTATCATTAGTACTCATACATCCATCAACCGAAATACAATTAAATGATTTATCTACCGCTGTCCCCAGCGCCTTATCCAAAGCAGTCTGGGTAATCGCCGCATCAGTCATAATAAAACAAAGCATCGTGGCCATATTCGGGGCAATCATCCCGGCTCCTTTAGCAATTGCGCAGATGTGCACCAATTTATCTTTCACCTTTAAGCTGCGGCTGATTTCCTTAGCGAACGTATCCGTGGTCATAATCGCTGTTTCGGCTTTATGGATACCCGTATCGGATAACCCGGCCACTAACTGCGGGATAGCCTGCTTAATTTTATCCACATCCAATCGCTTGCCGATAATCCCGGTAGAATTTACCAATACGCTGTTTTTGGCTATGTTTAATTCCCGGGCAAGATAATCCGCCGAAGCTTGGGCATCTTTAATTCCGGCCTTGCCGGTAAAACAATTAGCATTGGCGCTATTGACCAGCACCGCTTGAAACTTTTTGGCGGATTTTAAATGCGCTTTACAAACAATTAAAGGAGCGGCAATAATACTACTGGTAGTAAACTTAGCGCAAGCTAATGCCGGAAAAAGCGAATAAATTAAAGCCAGATCCGGCTTACCGGATCTCTTTAGCCCGCAGGACAACCCGTTAGCTTTAAAACCATAGGGTAAAATTATTTTTTTATTATTTTTCATAATAATCCGGCAGTTTCAGGCAACTTATACATAATATTCATATTCTGCACGGCCTGGCTGGAAGCACCCTTTAATAAATTATCAATAACTCCGATAACAATTATCGTATTTCCGAACTCCTGAACTCCGATATCGCAAAAATTAGTTTTGGCAACATCCTTGATCCGCGGAAAAACCCCCTCCGGCTTAATCCGGATAAAAGGCTCGGTTTTATAAAAATTTTTATACAACTGTGCCAGATTCTTTACCTTAAGTTTATATCCGGAGGATTTTTTAAGATAAACTGTCGAAAGGATTCCCCGCTCAATAGGCAAAAGATGCGGCACAAAAGTTACCTGAATCTTTTTACCGGAAAGCTTGGAAAGTACCTGGTTTATTTCCGGGGCATGCTGATGTACATTAACTTTATACGCCCGGAAATCACCCTGAATCTCAGAAAATAAATATTCGTTGGCTAATTTTTTGCCGGCGCCGCTCACCCCGCTTTTAGCATCGATAATTATTGAATCCGTATCCACTAAATCCAGCGACAACAACGGGGCAATAGATAAAATCGCACATGTCGGATTACAACCGGGATTGGCTAATAACGCGGCAGATTTTATTGTTGCCCGGTTCAATTCGGGAAGACCGTAAACCGCTTCT
>JAQTRA010000024.1 GCA_028712045.1 Candidatus Omnitrophota bacterium
CTAAAACCTCATTTGGCAATTTTAGGCGGCTCTAAAGTTCAAAAAGCTAATGCGATTATTTCTGGATTAAATACCGGCCTGACTGATATGGTGCTCGTCGGCGGTGTTCCGGCAGAAGCAGTATTAGTTGCCGCGCAAATGGTAAAGGGAAAAGATTATTCCGATAAGGAGCTACTTGCGTTAGCAACACAGGTTCTCGGACCGTCTGCTGCGAATTTATTGGAAAAAGCTGATGACGGAAAGTTCTTTGCTTTACTTCCCAGCTTAGCCAAAGCTATTCAAGACCATAGCGGTAAAATTGCGCTTCCGGTAGATATGTCATATATGGACGGGGAAAATGCGCGGGTAGTTACTTTAGTGAACGGCCGGGTGCCAACAGGATTTGACCATGTGTTAAGCGGTATTGGACCACAAACCGACGCCTACTTTAGCTCAATTGCCAGCGGAACTGCTAATCCTTTTCAAAGCGCTGATTTAGCCGGCCCGTTAGTTGACTTACGCTATGAAGTTCTTCTGCAAAATATGCGTAAAACCGCACAAGCTGTATCTAAAATTAAAGTTTGGGCAACCGGCGGCGGAGATATTGATGTTGCGATTTCAAAACTCGGTTTCTCAGCTCCTTTCAAATCACTGGCCGGAGGGGCACGCCAGGATTTTATCGCCGGAAAAAATATACCGGGGATTGATGCAGCGATTAAAAATAGCCCAGTCGCGCTTAAAAATAAACCTTATGTCCCGGCAACCGATGCCGAGGCGCATGTTTTAGCGCATACCACTGTTTTTCATTCATTAGGCCAGGCAATTAAAAACGCAGGCGGAAAACTTGTTGCCCGTACCGGTATATTTGTCCGGGGCCAGTCGGTCGGAAACATAAAAGTATCACCTGTTCCCATGGATACCGCGATTCGCTTGTCTTTAGGTGATCTTTCTAACGCATTTTCCGGGATGGAAGTAATGGATATTGACGGACAAAATCCCTGGATTGATTTTAGTATGACAACTTTACGTACACCTGCGAATGACCGCCGGCAACTTAGCCTTGAGGCGACACGCCAGGTTTTAGCCACGGATCCTAATGTAGCTCTTATTCTGCTTCAGGGTGAATATAGCGCTAAAAAAGGGAAATTCGGCGCGCCGGGCGAAGTTAAAACGCAGACAGTTGAAGAGCGTTTAAACGCCGCACTTCTTAAAGCTTTACGCCAAAGAGGTATTGATTCTTTTGCTATCTCTAAAACGCAGCGGCCTTTACCGGCAATTGTACAAGTTACAGAATCAACTATTCCCGGACAGCTAAAAATGGCAACTTTTGTCCCTACACCAAAAAGTGATATTTACCGCTTAATGCAGTTAGCCCAGGATAGCGGCATCAACATCAAGGCATTTTTAGAAGAGAGTACAGAAATAAATGATCCTGGTTTTGTTGTGGAAATGAAGACACTTAAGGTTGAGCCGCAGATTCCATTATTGAAAGAGGCCTTACCGCTTCCTGCAGCTATGCAAAAATACGTAGAACCCGAATCAACCGAATTTAATCAGCTTAAGGGATTAACGTTTAGAGGAAGTAAAATTAACGTAAACACTCAGACTATTATTTCTAAAGATTCAACCGCGGGTTATGCCATTGGCGACTCGTTTATTGACGAAGTGCAGAGTATCTTAGGGAGAGTTGAAAGAAGTGGCAAACTGGTCAAAATTATGATCCCGGAAAAAAGTAGCACAGTTGCAGCGCTTCAAAACATGATCAACGCATTAATCAAAGACAATGCCAGAGCTTTAACTGTCAGCACACATTCCGTTGTCCGCGGTAATGAAAAATTTACCGCTTTTATTATTGCCCCACAGGTTCCTTATATAATAGTCGGCTATGGCAACGAAGCGATTAAGGTCGCTCCCACACTTGAAGCGAGCGGTTTTGGCACTCCGGCTGTAGCGATTAATTCCCTGGATAGGATAGAACGAGTAATCCACGCTTTCTTTATGGGATACGATATTTACCATGCTGACCAGGTTTTGGTAGATAAAGAGACTAAAAAAGAAGGTTTCTTATACGAACGGGAACCGGGAAAATTAGTCGAGTTTGAGGCTAAGCTCTACAAAGCCCTTGAATCTGCCTCTATTGTGAACGCGCGTAACGAGCTTTTAGCTAAGCTGACATTATCCGAAAGAAGCGTTCAATCTAAAATAAATTCAGTTTACGCTGAGGCCGTGGTTAAAGGAAGCAAAGAAGCTAATGATAGGTTCGCTAAACAATACAAAGGCCTTCTTTCAGCAGCTTTAAAATCAGGCAAATTTAAGGTAGTCGTGGATGCTACCCCTGAAAAAATAGGAGCACAAAACAAAAAATTGCTTTATGAGCCAGCAGCTAAACTTTATCCGAATACGATATTTATTTATCAGGGCGGAGAAGAGGAAGCAGTGGGCTTTTCTTTTAGCAATGTATCCGCAGACTATAATACAATATTACTTCAGAAGCATATCCGCCATGTCTCTTGCAATACCACTGCTTTAAGTACTGAAGTTATATCATTAATGCAATACTTAAATACCACTCTTTCGATTGATAATACAGCTATCCGCAGAGTAGCGGATCCGGGAGACGCTAAAGGTGGAGTTGCCGCTACTCAGTTAGCCTTTTCTTATCATCATGGGCCGGATTTAATTCTGGTCACTCCGGATAATATTAAAGCCGCGCTGGAGATTCCCGGAATGAAAGATAAAAAAGGCAACCAGCTGTATTACGTGAACACTGATGCCGCTCAAAGTGGTGGAGTTACGATGTACCATCATCATATACTTACTTTGACGCGATTGGATGGCAAAGCCATTGATATAAATGAAGTAAAAAAAGTTCTAGCTGCACGCCCGGATGTTGCCTTAGTAGACTTTCCGTCAGGGGTATTTAATACTGTGCGCATAGTTGAGCTTTCTCATAACTTGTTACCCCAGGCAATAAGAAATGCTCCGGATGGGGCCAACCACGTACTCGTGCCTGTAGTTATGGTCAAGGCTACGGATGACCCGTCAGAAGTAATTTTAATGTATGCAGTACCGCAGGAGTCTATTGTAGCCAGAGGACAGGCTCATGTTATACACGCAGCATTAAATATGGCCAGCAAAGATGCATCCACAGAAATTGTTGATGATGCAACAGGAGCAACCGCGTTAGTGCAAGCTATCGAAACAAGATTAGCCGGAGACCCTTCTTTTATGACGTCTACGGCTACGGAGGAAATTCCTACAGCCTTAACCGCCAGTTCAGCTATCAAATCAGAACGCGTTCCTTTTGTGGGCGGGAACTGGAAGATGGCCATCCAAAGCCAAGCGGATGCGGTTAAACTGTTAGAAGACCTGGCCAGTAAAATTGGCAACCAGAATAAAACTGATACGATTATTGCCCCATCTACAGTACATATACCGGCTGTTTCAGCTGCTTTAAAAAGACTGATTCAAGAAGGTAAAGTTTCTGAAGGCGCAATAAAAATAGCAGCCCAGAATATGTATTCTGAAGAAAAAGGCGCTTTTACTTCCGGTATATCTGCAACCCAGCTTAAGGAATATGGGGTAACCCATGTTATTCTTGGGCATTCCGAAGTAAGGAGAAATAAATTCCAGGAGCCTACCGGTGAATCAAACCGTAATGTAAACAAAAAAGTGGTTACTGCTCTTTCAAACTCGCTTGTGCCGATTGTCTGCGTAGGTGAAAGCGATGCCGAGAAAAACGCCGGGAAAGAAAAAGAAGTGGTAAAAAATCAGGTGTGGCAAAGCCTGGCAGGCATCACTTCTCCTAAGGATATTGAAAAATTGGTAATTGCTTATGAACCTGTTTGGGCAATAGGAACAGGTAAAACCGCTACTCCCCAACAGGCACAAGATATGCATAGTTTCATCAGAGGGATCTTAGCTGAGATGTTTAACAGCGTAGATGCGTCTAAAATCCGGATATTATACGGCGGCAGTGTTACCGCGGATAATATGGCAGGATTTATGGCCCAACCTGATATTGACGGAGCACTGGTTGGCGGCGCCAGCCTTAAAGCAGATAGTTTCAGTGGTATTGTGCAAGGAGCATCAACATCCAGCAGCCCGACAATTACAGATAATTCTAAAAAAGGTGGTATTGATTTCCGGCCGGCGGCCATGACCATCAAATACCAGCCGATGGGCAATTTCACCAGGCTAAACCCAAAACTTCCGATTTTAAGCCAAGCCCAGTTAGCTGTTTTCGACATTGATAAAGAACTCTCGGGGATAGAAAAGATGGTAGAAGGCCAAATAGTTCCTTCCGGAGAGAGAATTAAAGAACTCTTAGCCGCCTGCTCGCAAAAAGGAGAGCTCGGGATAAATAAGGAACGCCTTATGGTCTTGATGGTAAAAATAGGAATATTGGAAGAAACCCAATGTTGCCTGGAAGAAGCCAGCCAAGGATACAAAGAAGCATTAGTTCTCACAGATTCTTTAGCGTAAAAAATAATTATACAGTTGTTAAAAACCCCGGGTTAATTAGCCCGGGGTTTTTATTGATATAATTAACTACAAGTACTCTTATAATTCAGTAGTGCATATTCTTAAAATTATGATAGAATATGAAAGCCCAATAAAAAGAAGATAAAAAGGAGAAAAAATGAACAGAACGATAAATTATGCGCTAATTCTGTTGATTATTGCGATTACCGCCGGATGCACTAAGCCGCCAGCTAAAGAAGATCAGATAGTCGCGCAAATAAACGACTACCAACTAACTGTAGCTGATTTTATGCATGATGCAAAATTAAACCTCCCCACTGAATTTATAAAAGATAACTTGGAACCAATAAAAGAACAGCTTTGTGATGATATTATTATCAACGAACTTATCTTGCAAGAAGCTGAGAAAATAGGCCTGGATAAAGACAAAGCTTTTATGGATGAAATCGAGTATTACTGGAAACAGTCACTGATCAAAAGGATAATTAATTTAAAAGGCGCAGAAGCCATCGCGCAAGTTATGAAAACTAATTATGTCTTGTCCGCCTTAGATTCTTACAATGGGACAGACAAAGAGCAAATAAAGGAAAAAGCACAGGCCTTGGTTAATCTCTGGATTGAAAATCTGAAGAAAACCGCCAAAATACACAAAAATAGCGATCTGTTGAAAAAAATAGATTTGAGTACCATCAAGACTGATGAAGGAGGAATCTATGGAAAATAATATACCTGAACGAAGAAAAGTGCGGATTATTAAAATGCAATTTCAGCGGGGGTTTATCCTTAAATTCTGCGCGTTGATTATTTTTTCTTCTCTGGCCCTATCAACAATCGTATATTTTTTGTCCGCTTCAACCTCAACCACAGTATTTAAAAATTCCCGGCTGCAAATCATGAGCACCGCGGATTTTCTCCTGCCGCTTTTATTATTAAGCGCCTTAATTGCAGTCATTACCTCATGTTTAGCCACTATCATAATAACTTTATTTGTCAGCCATCGCATTGCCGGCCCGCTGTTTAGAATGGGAAATAATATCGCTCAGGTTAAGGAAGGTAATTTAGGAGTTAACTTTAATTTACGCCCTAAAGACCAGCTGCAGGAGCTGGCCGGATCCTTAAACCTGATGCTTAAATCCATCCGCGGTACAATTACCGAAATAAACAAAGAAATTGCTGAGGTAACCGTATCCGGACTTTCAGACAAAGAGCTAGAGAGGATAGAAAACATCAAGAATCTTCTAAAGAAATTCAAACTTTAGATAGTTTACCCTCCCGCAGGAAAGAAAAGCAGGAAACTTTTTCTTGACAAATCAGCTTCCCGGGTGTAAAATTTAATATCTTTCCGCAATTATTCATCAAAAGTGAATTAAAACGCGTAACTTATTGAAAAACAATAACTTACATCTATAGGAGAGTCTTAAAATGGCAGAGTGGATAGGTATAGGCAGGCGGGCAAGAAGATGCTATGGATTTGATGAGATTGCTTTAGTCCCAGGTGCGCAAACCGTAAATCCCAATGAAGTTGATACTGGTTTTGAATTCGGGGGGAAAAAATTTAAGATACCTATCCTGGCTGCGGCTATGGATGGAGTTGTTGATGTAAAATTTGCTATTGAAATGTCCCGTTTAGGGGCAATTGCAGTTTTAAATTTAGACGGTATACAAACACGTTACGAAGATCCCGATGAAGTACTTGCTGAGATTGCCAAAGCCACACCGCAGAAAGCTACAGAATTAATCCAGAAAGTTTACACCACCCCGATTAAAGAAAAACTTGTCTCAAAAAGAGTGGCTCAGATTAAACAAGCCAAAGCTACGGCCGTAGTCAGCTGTATCCCGGCTAATGCTGAAAAATTCTCAAAACTAGCTATTGCTGCCGGAGCGGATATTTTTGTCCTGCAATCAACAGTTACCACCACCCGGCATATCTCCACAGAATATAAAGTCCTGGATTTGAATAAATTCTGCAAATCAATCAAAATCCCGGTTATTTTAGGAAACTGCGTTACCTATGAAACAACTGTCGAACTTATGGATACCGGAGCAAGCGGTTTACTTATTGGCGTTGGCCCGGGAGCTGCCTGCACCACCCGCGGCGTATTAGGTATCGGCGTTCCCCAGGTAACCGCAACAGTAGATGCGGCAGGTGCGCGCGATTTTTATTTTAAACGCACCGGAAAATATGTTTCGATTATTACTGATGGAGGAATGAACCGCGGCGGAGATATTTGTAAAGCCTTTGCCTGCGGAGCAGATGCGGTAATGATCGGCTCAAGTTTTGCCCGCGCCGGCGAAGCTCCGGGAAGAGGGTTTCATTGGGGAATGGCTACTTCACATGTTAATTTGCCCCGGGGTACCCGCGTAGAAGTAGGCACTACCGGTTCCTTAAAAGATATTCTTTTGGGCCCGGCAAAAACAGATGACGGAACGCAAAACCTGATGGGCGCCTTAAAAACATCTATGGGTTCTCTCGGCGCAGCAAACCTTAAAGAGATGCATGACGTAGAAATTATTATTGCTCCATCAATCCAGACTGAAGGTAAGATATTTCAGGTAAGCCAAAGAGTAGGAATGGGAAAATGACCAGACAAACAATATTAATCTTAGATTTTGGTTCACAATACACCCAATTAATTGCCCGGAGAGTCAGGGAAAATAAAGTATTTTCCAAAATAATTCCTTACAACACACCAGCCAAAGAAATTGCCGCATTGAATCCTAAAGGGCTGATCCTTTCCGGAGGCCCGGCTTCAGTAGTCGATAAAAAATCACCTTACCCCAGCAAAGATATTTTTAAACTTGGCGTTCCAGTATTAGGAATATGCTACGGCATGCAAGTTATCTGCGAAATGCTGGGAGGCAAAGTAAAACACACCCGGGAACGTGAATACGGCAAAGTAGAATTGTTTGTCGATGATAACCGGGATCTTTTCAGCCATATGCCGGGTAATTTCACTTGTTGGGCCAGTCATGGCGATTATGTAACTAAGATGCCCGCGGGATTTCATACCAGCGCGCACACTGCCAATACTCCCATTGCCGCCATATCGAATCAAAAAAGAAAAATATATGCCGTACAGTTTCATCCGGAAGTAACCCACACCGAAAAAGGTAACCAAATCTTAAGTAATTTCTTATTTAAATCCTGCGGCTGCTTAAGCCGCTGGACCATGCAATCGTTTATTAAAGAATCCATCGCCAATATCAAAACTACAGTCGGAAAAGATAAAATGGTGCTGGGCTTAAGCGGCGGAGTAGATTCTTCCGTAGCGGCTTTACTTATTCACAGAGCCATCGGAAAAAATTCGCGTTGTATTTTTATTGATAACGGTTTGCTGAGAAAAGGCGAGCCGGAGCAGATCAAAGCTGTATTCAAAAACATGTACCATCTTAATTTAAGTTATGTTGACCGCAGCAAAAGATTCCTGGAGCGCTTAAAAGGAATAACTGACCCGGAAGAAAAAAGAAAAATAATCGGCGATGAATTTGTCAAGGTCTTCGAAGAAGAGGCTAAGAAAATTAAAGGCGTGAAATTTTTAGGGCAAGGCACGCTTTATCCGGATGTGATTGAATCTGTTTCTCCCACCGGAGGCCCCAGCAGAAAAATCAAAAGCCACCATAATGTCGGCGGGCTACCCGCACATATGCATTTAAAATTAATTGAACCTTTGAGAGAATTATTTAAAGACGAGGCACGCGAAATCGGAAAACAATTAGGCTTACCTGACAATATTATCCAACGCCAGCCATTTCCCGGGCCAGGCTTAGCCGTAAGAATTATCGGAGAGATAACCCAGGAGCGCCTTGAACTTTTACGCGAAGCAGATAAACGGGTAATTGAAGAAATTTCCAAAGCCGGGCTCTACGAACAGATCTGGCAATCTTTTGCAGTTTTATTACCAGTAAAAAGTGTGGGCATCATGGGTGACGAACGGACTTATGAAAATGTAGCGGCTTTACGCTGCGTTTCCAGCTTTGACGGCATGACTGCTGACTGGGTAAAGCTTCCTTACGAGGTAATGGAAAGAATCTCCAATCGCATTATCAATGAAGTTAAGGGAATCAACCGAGTTGTTTACGATATCAGCTCTAAACCTCCGGCAACAATTGAGTGGGAATAAATCAGTTAAAAGTTGTAAGGGGACGGTTCTATTTTTCCGTTACCTGATTTGATTGAAAAATAGAACCATCCCTAGATTCTTATCATGCCACACTCTCAATTTATCCATCTGCACCTGCATACCCAATACAGCCTTCTTGACGGAGCCTGTCGCATACCGGAAATCTTAAGCATTGCTAAAAGCTTCAAAATGGATTCTTTAGCGATTACTGACCATGGCAGCATGTCCGGAGCAATTGATTTCTATTTAGAAGCCCGAAAAACAGGCATTAAACCAATTATCGGCTGCGAAGTTTATGTTGCTCCACAAAGCAGGTTAAATAAAAGTTCAAGCAGCATTATCGACGCCGCGCACCATTTGATTCTTTTAGCCCGTAATGAAGAAGGCTACCGCAATCTGATGAAATTAGTTTCTATCGGATATTTGGAAGGATTTTACTACCGGCCCAGAATCGATAAAGAAGTATTAGCCCAATATGCCAAAGGCCTGATTGCCTCCTCAGCCTGCTTAAAAGGAGAGATCAGCGTATTGCTCACCCAAAAACGTTTTAATGACGCTTTAAAAATTGCCGATACTTATCAAAATATCCTGGGGAAAGGAAATTTCTATTTAGAGATCCAAGCTAACTCTATTGCTGAACAAAAAATTGTTAACGAAGGGATGCTTAAAATATCCAAAGAACTGGGTATTCCTTTAGTCGCTACCAACGACGTTCATTATCCTACCAAAGATAAATCCCTCGCCCATGAAGCGCTGCTCTGCATCCAGACACAAACTACTCTGGATGACCCTAACCGGATGCGTTTCCAGGGAGATGATTTTTATTTCCGCTCACCGGAAGAGATGATCCATCTTTTCCGAGATTGCCCGGAAGCAATCAAAAATACATTAGAAATTGCCGAACGCTGCAACTTAGAGCTGGATTTTTCACAAATGCATTTGCCTAAATATATTCCTCCTGAAAATAAAGATAAAGAAGAATTTTTGCTTCAACTTTGCAACAAAGGAATCGCAAATAAAGAGTTAAAAAATAATCCAGAAGTCGACAAACGGCTTAGCCATGAACTTAAAATTATTAAAGACATGGGGTTCATCAGCTATTTTTTAATTGTCTGGGATTTTATTCATTACGCCAAAAGCCAGGGAATTCCGGTCGGCCCGGGCAGAGGCTCAGCCGCCGGAAGTTTAGTTAGCTTTCTTTTGGGGATCACCGACCTTAACCCTTTAAATTACGGTTTGCTTTTTGAAAGGTTTCTTAATCCTGAACGTATGGGGCTGCCGGATATTGATATTGATTTTTGCTACGAAAGGCGCAACGAAGTTATTAATTACGTAACCAAAAAATACGGCCAGGAGAATGTCGCTCAAATTATCACTTTTGGGACTATGCAAGCCCGGGCGGTGTTAAGAGACGTGGGTAGGGTAATGGGAATTGCTTATGCCGATGTTGACCGCATTGCAAAAATGATTCCGGCTGAATTAGATATAACTTTAAAAAAAGCCTTAGAAAGCGAGCCGGAATTAAATAATCTTTATAAAAATGACCCGCAAATAACTAAATTAATTAATACTGCTTTATCCTTAGAGGGCTTAAACCGGCACGCCTCGATCCATGCTGCCGGGGTAGTTATCGCTGATAAGCCTTTAGATAATTACACGCCTATTTTTAAAACCGCGGATGACCAAATCACCACCGGTTACAGTATGGGAATATTGGAAAAAATCGGCCTGCTTAAAGTTGATTTCTTAGGGTTAAGGACGCTTACCGTTATTGATGAGACATTAAAGTTAATTAAAAAAACCCGCAATATTGAAATCGATATCGAGAAGTTACCGCTAGATGACAAAAACACTTACAGCTTATTAGCTTCCAGCCACACCATCGGGATATTCCAAGTTGAAAGCTCAGGGATGCGCGACTTGCTGAAAAAGCTTATTCCTGAACGTTTTGAAGATTTAATCGCGCTTTTAGCCTTATACCGGCCCGGACCAATCGGTTCAGGAATGCTTGATGATTTCATGAAGCGCAAACACGGCGTCATTCCGATAAAATATGAGCACCCTAAATTAGAGCCTATTTTAAAAGAGACCTACGGGATCATGGTCTACCAGGAACAGATCATGCAGATTGCCTCAGCCCTGGCGGGATTTTCCCTGGCGCAAGCAGATATCTTACGCAAAGCCATGGGTAAAAAAATACCTGAGGTTATGGAGAAGGAGAGGAAGAACTTTTTAAATGGCTGCATTAAAAATGGAATAAGAGAGAGCACCGCCAGTAAAATATTTGATTTGATTGAATATTTTTCGGGGTATGGTTTTAACAAATCCCACTCTACTGCCTATGCTTTGATCTCCTACCGCACGGCTTATTTAAAAGCAAATTATCCGGTAGAATTTATGGCTGCCTTATTAACCTCAGAGCGCGATAATACTGATAAAATCGTAGAATATGTAAACGAAGCTGGGCGTATGGGTTTAAAGGTTATGCCTCCGGATATCAATGAAAGCGAAGTACTTTTTAAGGTAGTCGATGAAAAAACAATCAGCTTTGGATTGTTAGCCGTAAAAAATGTGGGTAAAGGAGCAGCGGAATCTATTTGCCAGGCCCGCGGAAAAAATAAATATTCATCCTTAGAAGACCTGACCACTCGCTTAGATTTAAGGCTGGCCAACCGTAAAGTTTTAGAAAGTTTAATTAAATGCGGGGCCATGGATTATTTCGGCTTATTCGGGGCTAAAATGTTTGCTAGCTTAGACATAATACTAGAAACCGCGCAGAAAGCACAAAAAGAAAAA
>JAQTRA010000140.1 GCA_028712045.1 Candidatus Omnitrophota bacterium
TGGACGGTGGAACGCGGACATTTACAGTTGCAAATGGTGACGCAGTGAACGACCTTGCTATTAGCGCTGTCATCACCAATGGCGGATTAATTAAGGCCGGCGCGGGAAATCTTCGGCTCAATGGCGCTAATACCTACACCGGAGCCACGACAGTCAAAGCCGGAACGCTCACAGCCGGAATAATTGATGTCGCCTTTGGCGTGAAATCAGCCGTGACAGTTGAGGCCGGAGCAAAGCTGAATTTAACCATCGGAAACCAGACGATAGGCTCGCTCGCAGGAGCCGGCATGGTAAAAAGCGATGGCGTGCCCGCTACATTGACAGCAGGCGGAGACAACACTTCGACCACCTTTTCTGGAGGTATTGGTACCGAGGGTGCAACTATGGCGCTGACCAAGGAAGGCACCGGCACACTTACTTTGAGCGGCACGAATACTTATTCCGGTGGCACTATAATTACTACGGGTACTTTACAAGCAGGTAATATCAAAGCTTTCGGCACGGGAACAGTTACGAATAATGCTACTCTTGATATTGGCTCGACTCAACTTTCCAGTCTAGGAGTCTATACTCAAAATACTTCCGGTTCAAAACTTAAATTGACCATTGATAGTTTGACAACTTCAGGTAAAATTTCATCTTCTTCGGCTGCGGTGGTAACTACTGCAGGCACTATCGACGTGACTATAGCAGATAATATCTATATTCCGAACAACGCGACATTTACGATATTAGATACAATAGGCTCCGGCGTCAGTGTCCCTGGCACAATAAATTCTTTAAGCACTTCGCGTATCTCATTTGTAGGCCAAGCTTCAAACGGCGATCTTATTTTAACTGCGAACCGCTCAGTATCTGGTTTTTCTTCTTTAGGTAGTAATTCCAATGCTCAGGCAGTTGGCGCAATTTTGGATAATGTCACTAATCCAACAACTGATATGACCACCGTATTAAACACGTTTGAAGGTTTAAGCGACGCGCAAACAGGTACAGACTTGGATACATTGGTGCCTACGGTGGATGCGGGTGTTTTAAATAATAGTAATGCTGCTTTAAATAATTTTGTGGGCGCTTCGCTAGACAGAACACTAAGTGTTTTAACTTTAGCTGCCGCGGGAAATTCTGCTACAGGTATTTCTACCGGTGATGAGAGTAAACTAAACGGCATCTGGGCAAAAGAGTATGGCAGCTATTTAGATCAAGGCACGCGAAAAGGTATTCAAGGATATAATGCCTGGAATGCCGGCACCGCGATCGGCATAGACCGTTTATTTAGTGATGTATTTACTCTTGGCGTAAGCGGCGGTTATGCCTATGGCCATGTAAATTCTGTGGCTAATGATGGGAAAACAAATATCAATAGCGGCCAGGGTACAATTTACGCCGGATATCAGGATGCCAATATTCCTTATTTTATCGACGCTGCCGGCTCGTTTGCCTGGAATTGGTATAAAGGCAAGCGCGATATCAGTGTCGGTGGTATTAATAGGACTGCTTATGCTGATTACGAGGGCCAGCAATACGGTGCTTATTTAGGCGGTGGTTATAAATTTAAATTAGGAAAAAATATTGAACTTACGCCGCTAGCATCTATTCAATGGAATCATCTTCGTTTGGCCGGTTACGTTGAAAACAATGCGGATTCTTTAAATTTAACAGTTAACCGTCAAAGCTATGATATTCTGCAATCCGGATTAGGCGCGAGCGTTACTTCTCGGAAGCAATATAAATGGGGTAATTTTACTCCGGAATTCCATGTGAAATGGTTATTTGATTTTATTAATGATGCGGTAGCAGTCACTTCGACTTATACCGGCGGCGGCGCGTCATTTGGTTCAAATGGAGTTAAGCCACCCAGAAATAGCGCAAACATCGGCGGCAAATTATCTTTTGACCTTAAAAATGATATTTCTTTAGTCGCTGAATGCGACACGCAAATGACCAGTGAGTTCTTTGGTGTCTATGGCTCAGCCACAGTACGCTATAA
This sequence comes from Candidatus Omnitrophota bacterium, assembly GCA_028712045.1. The sequence goes on from JAQTRA010000140.1 coordinate 1,988, forward strand.
ATTCTGACCTAGATTGCTAAATATTTAACGCCAGCCCCGGCAGAAAATCCGGGGCTGTTTATTTTAAAAAGATGAAGAAAAATATTTATATAGCTATATTATTGTTAGTGATATCTACTCTTGGATGTGTGTCAATCCCAGCGTTTAGAGATAGGCTATCTGTAGCTGAGAATATTGCCGGCAAAGCAGGTTTTAGAAAAGAATATATTAAGGCTGGCGATTTTACGCTGATGGCTTATCAAAGGTTTAATAAACCTAGCGATAAAATAACTGTTTATATCGAAGGTGATGGCCGGGCCTGGGAAAATAAGCATAAGCTTTCTAGTGACCCAACGCCGTCAAATCCTGTTGCCTTAAAATTAGCTGTAGCTGATCCGGCAAATAATGTTGTTTATATCGGCCGGCCAGGGCAATTTTCTGTTTCGGGTTTTCCGGAATGCGATCCAAAGTATTGGTCAGGATTTAGATTTGCTCCGGAAGTTATTAATGCGTTTAATTTAGCGATTGGTATATTAAAAGAAAAATCCGGGGCTAAAGATGTGGAGTTGGTTGGTTATTCCGGAGGCGGTGCAATTGCTGTGCTGGTTGCTGCCGGACGTAGTGATGTGGTTAGGTTAAGCACCGTGGCGGGTAATTTAGATCCCAAGGCATTGAATGAATATCATCATGTAAGCCAGCTGGAAGGATCAATGAACCCGATGGATGTTGCCCAGCAAGTAGCTAATATTGCGCAGCGGCATTTTGTGGGTAGTGCGGATAAGGTTGTGCCGGCATTTATCGTGCGGTCATTTATTGATAAGTTGGCAGATCAGAGCAATGTCCAAATCGTTATTGTGCAGGGAGCAACGCATAATTCCGGATGGAGCG
>JAQTRA010000141.1 GCA_028712045.1 Candidatus Omnitrophota bacterium
GGGTATACCTAAGATTTCCGCCTTCAGGCCCTGGGCCACCAGGGAACGTTCATTAAAAGCAACCTTGCCGTAAAAGTTTTTAAGCTCTCCGAAGAAATCCAGGCCGGATATATCAGCCTGTTGGATATCGCAGACGCCGTCAAAAGAAACCTTCTTGGTTTGCAGGTTATAATCAACCTTGCTATCCAGCCCTAAATTTAAACTCGCCTTGATTTTCTCTTTCGCCAAAACCAGCTTGGTCGCCTTAAGCGATGCTTCAATATACAAAAGCTGCTCTTTTAAGTTTAACTTTACCTTGCCGTCGGCAGCTCCAGAAAGCAGATTAATCCCCAGGCTGGCGTAATAAGGCTCAAAATCTTTGGGCAGCAAATTATTCACCGACAAATTAGCAACCAATTCTTTCTTTAAAATCCTATATTCTCCCCAGCTATAAATCAACGTAGGCGGGTTATTCGCAAGCTCCCCCTTAAAATTAAACTTGACCGACGCGGGCAAAGCCAACCCCAGGCTAAGCTGGATACCCCTTATCTCTTTTTTAAATGGAACGGCTAAAGTATCATCCTGAAAAACAACGCTTCCGGAAGAAATATTTATTTTATAGACTGATACATTGAACTCGGATTTTTTTGATTTGGTTTCCTGAGAATTGGAAATTTTGACCACCGGTTGCCGGGAAACAAAAATATCCTGGAGATTAAAAGTGCCGTCCTTCAGGCGCTCCAGGAAAATATACGGCCCTTTTAAATTAATACTAGGAATAATGATCTGCTTTTTTAGAATCGGCCAGATAAAAACCCCGCAATTAGCTTCCCTGGTGCTCAAAATTACATTTTGGCCGTCAGCAATGACCAGATCGCGCAAAACCAGGCCTTTAAATATATTGAACTCTACAGAACCCAGGCGGACATCTTTACGGGTCTGCTGAGTCAGAGTGGAAATGATAATTGATTTTATTTTCTTGGGCAGGAAAAATTTATTCAGGTAGATCAAACCAAGAAAAACTATTAAAATCAGTACCGATGCTATGATTATAAACTTCTTCATTTTTTGCGCTTAATCAAGGTCGCCGCTAATTTAAAGGCCTCGGTCTTATTTTTAATCTTACCAATAGCCTGTGCTTCTTCCAGTCCTAAAAGTACCTTACCGATCAATGGCCCGGGCATAAGCTTAAATTTACGCATAACATCATTGCCGTTTAAAAATGGCACGGGTTTCTTTTCCTTGTTCTGATTCAAAAGCCGGTGGATCAAAGCCTTAACTGTTTTCTCATGCCTTACACGGGAAAACGCCGTGGTTAACGGCCCCTTAGTAGCGCGTTGATCAGCAAGAGACAATAAAAGCACTGCTAGGGCATCATTACCGGCATCGCGGAAATAACGGAAGATTGCCCGCTCAGTTGGCCTGCCGTTATTCGCCAGATACCCCGGCCTTAAATGCCAGAGCACAATCCTTTCCAGTGAACGGGTTTCATCATTGGCTAATTTTAACCTGCGGCAAATTACCCGCGCCAGCCCCAAGCCTATTCTTTCATGGCCATGAAAGATAATCTTTCTTTTTTCCCGGCGCATAGCCCCTGGCTTTCCTACATCATGCAGAATACAAGCCAATTTTAAAAGGCTGGATCTTTTACGCAAACTGGAAAGCTCCTGGCTAAGATAACCGCTTATCTCAAGATCCTGCTTAACCGCCTGTAATAATAATTCAAATTGATTTAATGTCTCTAAAGTATGCTGCCAGACATCCAAGTGATGGTATGGGCCCTGGCCTATACCGCGCATGGGTTTTATTTCAGGAAAAATAATCTCTAAAATCTTTAGTTTATCCAAAGCAACCAAAGAAGTATACGCTGTGCGGCTGTCAAAAATCTTGAACAGCTCCTCGCGGATGCGTTCACTTGAGACTTCACTGATTAAGTGCTTTTTATCTTTAGCCAGGCGCAAAGTTTCTTTATCCAGGCTGAAGCCAAGCATGCAGCTAAAACTAAAAGCGCGTAAAATCCTCAACGGATCTTCTTGAAAAGAATTTTTCCCGCTAACCCGGATAATTTTATTCTTCAGGTCAGCCCTTCCAAAATAAGGATCAACAATTAAAGTGTTTAAGTCTTTGCCGCTAAAAACATCCTCGAACTTCACCGCCATAGAGTTAATGGTGAAATCCCGGTGCAGGAGGTCCTTCTCTAAAGTCGCGGCGCGAAAATCCGTAAAATCAAAAGTATAAATTTTACCCTCAAATTTCTTTACCAGCCGGCAGGCGGCATGCTCTTCATCCAAAACCACAAAACCGCACCTTAACTGTTTAGCTAACGTGCGGCCAAAATTTATTGAGCCTTTTTTTAGGCAAAAATCAAAATCCGGATTATCCTTTTTACGGTTTAAAATTAAATCGCGCAGGGCTCCGCCTACAAGGTATAATTTTACTTTTTTGGATTTAGCGAAATTATAAACCGGCTTTAAAATACTTAGGTCTTCTTCACTGAGTTTAAGCATACCTGTTACACCTTAGGAGGGCTTTTTTACTATTTGTCCTTATCAAATACCTCAAACTGCTTAATAATCGCTTCCTCTACAAATATCGGCGCATGAAACCTTACTGCCAGGGCCACACTATCCGAAGGGCGGGCATCAATAATTTTGGAATCACCGTTTGCGGTTTTAACGACAATCTTGGCATGAAAGGTAGTTTCTTCCAATTTATCAATAATGACCTTTTCTATGCTCGCGTTTAAATCTTTAAGTATTATATAAATCAAATCGTGGGTCAGCGGACGTGGAGGGTTAACTCCGCTGATCTTTAATTTTATCGCGCTGGCCTCGTTTAAACCGATGACAATCGGCAAAA
>JAQTRA010000142.1 GCA_028712045.1 Candidatus Omnitrophota bacterium
GCCAAAACCAGCAGCCTCTTTAATTAATTTTGCGGAAATATAGCTATATGACTCATGCGGCATCAGAAAAATTGTTTCGATGTCACTGGCAAGTTTACGGTTAGTCAGGGCCATCTGAAACTCATACTCGAAATCCGAAAGCATGCGCAGCCCGCGGACCAGAACCTTGGCTTTTATTTTATGCGCGAAATCTACTACTAAACCATCAAAATGCGTTACCGTTACTCCGTCCATATCTTTAGTCGCCTGCTTAAGCATATCCACTCTTTCTTCAACCGAAAAAATCGGCTGCTTATGCGGATTATGCGCCACCGCTACGGTAACATTCTGAAAAATCTCATGCGCGCGCATGATTAAATCAATATGCCCGTTCGTTACTGGATCAAATGTCCCCGGATATAAAGCTAATTGGCACATTTTTACTCTTTCTTCCTAAAAATTGAAAGCCAGGTATCACCGTACTTGGCTTCTTTAATTAAACTAAACTTTTCGCTATCTTTGGGCAGTAATTCTGCCTTCGGATGTTGCGCTATAATCAAACCATTGGGCGCTAATATATCATAAGCTTCCAGGGTTTGCAAGATTTTTTTTGCCATATCCTCATGGTATGGCGGGTCAAAAAATACAATATCGAAATGTTTCTTATCCTGGGCTAACAGCTTAACCGCTTTATGCGCATCCAGATAATATATATTGCAAGAAGAAGCTTTTAGCTGCTCTATGTTCTTTTTTATCGCTAAAATAGCGTTTTGGTTAGATTCCACAAAAGTAAGCTCACCAATACCCCGGGAAAGCGCTTCAAAACCCACTGCTCCGGAACCCGCATATAGCTCAAGCAGGCTTAACCCTTCAATATCCCCCAAAATATCAAAAATGGCTTTGCGCACCTTATCCTGAGTAGGCCGGATTCCCCTGGGGAAATAGACTTTTCGGTTACGGTATTTTCCTGTAGTAATACGCATCTTAACCCACCAAAATTAACAATTCATACTCCGGAAACCTTTTTAACAACTTTTCCTTTAATAATTTATGCGCCGGATCAGTTAAAGTTAAGTCCTGTTTAAGTAATTTAGTCGCCTCTTCCCGGGCAGCTTTAAGCAGCTGCATTTGCATTAAAGGATTGGCGATCTTTAACTCCGCTAATCCATGCTGGAGCCGGCCAAAAAACTCACCCGGCCCGCGGATCCTTAAATCTTCCTCGGCGATCTTGAATCCGTCGCTGGAAGCAACCATCGCGGCCAGCCGCGCCTGAGACTCTTCGGTTTGCGCATCAGAAACAAGTATACAAAATGACTGCAACTTACCCCTGCCGATCCTTCCGCGTAACTGATGCAGCTGGCTTAAGCCAAACCGCTCAGCATGTTCAATAATCATACAGGTAGCATTAGCAATGTCAATACCTACCTCCAGAATAGTAGTCGAGAGTAATAAATCCAACTCTTTGTTTTTAAATTTAAGCATCACCTCTTCCTGCTGGCTTTGTTTAAGCTTGCCATGGATCAGGCCTAAACGAAAATTCTTAAACTCACCGTCTTTAAGCTCTAAGTACATTTTCTTGACTCCGGCAATATCCAAAGCATACGATTCTTCAATAACCGGATAAACAATATATCCCTGCCGGCCAGAATTAAGTTCTTGCTTAAGCATGGCATAACCCTTTTGCTTATGCTCCTGGATGAAATGTAAAGTTTTTATCGGGATCCGGCCAGGCGGAAGCTGATTAATCACCGAAATATCCAGATCTCCATAAAGCGTAATGGCTAATGTCCGGGGAATCGGCGTAGCCGTCATAATCAGGACATCCGGATTTTTGCCTTTTTTAGGCAGTAACGCCCTTTGTCCCACGCCAAATTTATGCTGCTCATCAATAACTACAAAACCCAGATTCTTAAAACGCACACTTTCCTGCAGCAAAGCGTGCGTCCCAATAACCAGATCAATTTTTCCTGCTTTAATATCCTGGCATATTTTTTCTTTATCCTGTTCCTGGCCAGCCAATAAGCCCACCCGGATTTTCCTCCCCCCGAAAACTAATCCGGATAATTGAGCCGCTACTTTATCATAATGCTGCCGGGCAAGAATTTCAGTCGGCGCCATAAAAGCTGCCTGATAACCCCCCTGAATAGCCATTAAACAAGCTAAAGCCGCTACCACTGTCTTGCCTGAACCAACATCGCCTTGTAATAATCGCTGCATAACCTGAGCTAAAGCCATGTCCGCTTTAATCTCGGCTAAAACTTTTTCCTGCGCCAAAGTAAGCTTAAAAGGCAACGCGGCAATAAAATCATTTACCAGTTTGCCGTCAACCACCTGCTTAATTCCTTTTTTTTCTTTACGTTTTAATTTTCTTAAAATAAGCGGCAGCTGGAAAATAAAAAACTCTTCAAAGCTAAGACGGGTATGCGCCTGCTTCTGCAGATTAAAATCCTGCGGAAAATGTATATTCAATAAACTTTGGGCAAGATTAAGCAGGTTATTGCGAGAACGTAAATCAAAAGACAGGCAATCGTTGGTTTGCGGCAGAAATTCATCCAAAGCGCTTTTAATTAACGCGCGCATACTGCGCTGGCTAAACCCTTGAGGTAAAGTATATACGGGAACAATCCTGCCTATATTCAGAGAGTCGTTACTTTCGTCACTGACAAATTCAAATTCAGGATTACTCATCTGCAACTTACCATTATAAACCTGGACTTTGCCAAAAAGAATTACTGTGGCATCAGCTAAAAGATACTGGGCAAGATAAGGCTGATTAAACCAAACACAATTTATTTTGCCGGTTAAGTCATAAAGGATTGCTTCAGTTATGCTGAATTTACGCCTCCTCCAGGAAT
>JAQTRA010000025.1 GCA_028712045.1 Candidatus Omnitrophota bacterium
AGCTGACGTATTATTCGGAAAATAACTAAGGAGAGAAAATGCCTGCTAAAAAGATCTTTCTTGATGAAAAGGATATTCCGCGGCAGTGGTATAATTTAGCCGCGGACCTGCCTACACCGATGCAGCCGCCCTTAGGCCCGGATGGCAATCCGATCACCCCGGGTGCGTTATCCAAAGTTTTTCCGGATAATATTATTGAGCAGGAGGTTTCCCGGCAGCGTTGGATCGATATTCCTGAAGAGATACTTGAGATTTTAACTTTATGGCGGCCGGCGCCATTACGGCGCGCACTTGCTTTGGAGAAATATTTAAAAACTCCGGCGCATATTTATTATAAAGATGAAAGCCTGAGCCCGGCCGGCAGCCATAAGCCGAATACCGCGGTCGCCCAGGCCTGGTATAACAAAAAATTCGGAATTAAAAGATTGACTACGGAAACCGGGGCAGGGCAGTGGGGATGCGCTTTAGCTTTTGCCTGTAATTTAATTGGTTTAGAGTGCAAAGTTTATATGGTGCGTATTAGTTTTGACCAGAAGCCGCTGCGTAAAATCATGATGCAGACCTGGGGGGCAAAATGCATCGCCAGCCCAAGCCCGCATACGCATTCAGGAAGAGAAATTTTAAAAAAGATGCCGCATACCCCGGGAAGCTTAGGGATTGCCATTAGCGAAGCAGTCGAGGATGCCGTAAGTGATAAAAGCGGCAAATCGCGCTATTCTCTGGGCAGTGTTTTAAATCATGTTTTATTGCATCAGACGATTATCGGCCTGGAGGCAAAAAAACAGTTAAAGATCGCCGGTGAGAAAAAACCGGATGTGGTGATCGGTTGTGTCGGCGGTGGAAGTAATTTCGCGGGGATTGCTTTTCCGTTTATCAACGACAAAATTCATGGTGAAAAAATTGAGATCATCCCGGTTGAGCCGACTGCTTGCCCGACTTTAACTAAGGGGCCATTTACTTATGATTTCGGTGATACAGCCGGGCTTACTCCGTTGTTACCAATGTTTACCTTAGGGCATGGGTTTATACCTGAGCCAATTCACGCCGGAGGCCTGCGTTATCATGGTATGGCGCCGCTGGTCAGCCAGGCAGCAGTTGAAGGTTTAATTAAGCCGCGCGCCTATGATCAGGTTAAATGTTATGAATCTGCCATACTTTGGGCGAGAACAGAAGGAACAATTTGTGCCCCGGAAACCAGCCATGCGATTGCCTGCGCTATTGATGAGGCGATAAAAGCTAAGAAAGAAGGAAAGCAAAAAGTAATTTTATTTTGTTATAGCGGCCATGGTTTGATGGATCTGTTAGGGTATGATAAATTCCTTTCCGGAAATCTTTCTGCCTATACTTTACCGAAACATAAGATTGAGGCGTCGCTTTGCGCGTTAAAGAAATTTCCCAAAGCTAAGAGAGTAAAATCAGGAAGGTGGTAAAATATGAAGTCTTACACTCAGGAATTAATTTTTAATACAGAAAAGCGGTATGATTTTATTAATATTACCGGACAGGTAGAAGAGGCTTTAAAAAAAAGCGGAATCAAAGAAGGTTTATGTTTAGTTAACCCCATGCATATAACTGCCAGCGTATTTATTAATGATGATGAAAGCGGGTTACATGAAGATTTTTCCGCCTGGCTGGAGAAATTGGCACCCTTTGGTAAAGATAAGTATAAACATAATTTAACTGGCGAGGATAACGCGGACGCACACCTTAAACGCACAATTATGGGTAGGGAAGTAGTGGTGGCGATAACCGCAGGTAAGCTGCATTTTGGTCCTTGGGAGCAGATTTTTTATGGCGAGTTTGACGGCCGGCGCAAAAAACGCGTGTTAGTAAAAATAATTGGTGAATAACAGAATAGTAGGTGAATATGAGAATTAAAAATACGGAAATCAAAGTAGTGATGGGGGATATTACGGAATCGCGCGTTGATGCTATTGTTAATGCTGCGAATAATAAGTTGCTGATGGGCGGGGGAGTGGCCTGGGCAATTAAGCGCAAGGGAGGTAAAATAATTGAGGAAGAGGCAGTTAAAAAAGGGCCGATAGCAATCGGAGAGGCAGTGGCGACTTCCGCCGGAGAGTTAGCCGCAAAATATATAATTCACGCCGCAACCATGGCGATGGATTTTAAAACTGATGAAACCATGATCCGTAATGCCTGTAAAAATTCGCTAAAGTTGGCAACAGAATTAAAAATTAACTCTATTGTTTTTCCGGCTTTAGGCTGCGGCACCGGAGGTTTTCCGCTTTTAGCTTCGGCCAAGATCATGGCGCAGGAAGTTTTAAGTTATCTGCGCGGCCAAGACGCCTGTTTAAAAGAAATAATTTTCTCGGTGATCAATAAAGAGGCATTTGATGTTTTTAATAAAGGCGTTTTGGGCTATCTGGAGTATGTTACTACTAAGCTATCTTGCGGCCCGTATGTAACGGTAGATGCGATTATTGAAGTCAGCGGCGGAATAGTTTTGATCCAGCGCAGTAATCCGCCTTTTGGCTGGGCGCTTCCCGGTGGTTTTGTAGATTACGGTGAAAGTTTAGAAGATGCAGTAAAAAGAGAAGCTAAAGAAGAGACTAATTTAGATTTAACCGAAATAAAACAATTTCATACTTATTCTAACCCGAAGCGCGATCCCAGATTCCACACTATTGGCACGGTATTTATTGCTAAAGGTAAAGGGACCCCTAAAGCCGGAGATGATGCGCAGGGGTTAAAGGTCGTAAAACCCGAAGCAATTGCTAAGCTGCAGCTTGCTTTTGACCATAAACAAATTTTGTTAGATTATCTTAAATAATGGGGTTGGATCTATTTAGCCTTCGCGTAACTGTTTTTCGGCGTCGACAATGTCGCGGTTAATTACGCGGATAGTTTCTTTGATTTTATCTTTAAGCAGATAAGATGCAACCGGCGCCTGGGAAATCTCTCGCAGCACTTGCACGCTCATCCTAAAATACCGCACCACTTCTCCTTCATCGCAATCGGTTAACTGTAATATTTTATCAAAACTTGTCCCGCGTAACCAGGCTTCCATACAGGAACATAAATGAAAATAAGGCAGCTTGCTGAAGGGGTGAATTTTATAGCGACGTTCTTTATTCTTTACCTGATCGTAGGTTTGTTCGCAGGTTCTTTTTAAGTGCCCGATGGATTTGGAGATACCCAGCGGCATGCGTTGATTTTTGCGCGGCTCAAACACAATGGAAGCAGCGATAACTCCTAACTCGAATTCGTTAAGTTGCTCTAAAACATTCTGTTCATATAATTCAGATAAAACTAATTCGTACCCGTAAATTGTTTTAGCAAAACTTCCTTTTTCAGTAAGTTTCCCCCCGTGGATATACCCGAGATCTTTAAGCAGCCTAAGTTTGGCATCCAGCAGGTTTAAGGCTTGTTTTTGTTCATTCTTGCGTGATTGATAGTAGTGCAGGGAGAGAGGGTATATTTTAAATAATTCTTCCTGGTATTTTTCGTAAAGGTTAAGGATCGTCGCATAGGAAGTATTCAGCTGGCTTTTTACTTCCTCGGGTTTACCAAAAATGATCCGGCGTACTTCTTCCAGATTAATCCGTTCGGGGTTGATCCGCGCATAAACAAATCCTTCTTTATCAATTCCGCGTCGGCCGGCGCGTCCGGCCATCTGGTAAAAATCGCGGGTTTTTAAATTGCGGACGTAGGTGCCATAAAATTTACGCAGGCCGTCAAAAGCAACCGAACGGCTGGGCATATTAATCCCCAGGGCAAATGTTTCGGTGGTAAAAATTACTTTAAGCAGGCGGCTGGTAAAGAGCCGCTCAATAACTTCTTTTAAAGTGGGCAGCATCCCGGCATGATGATAAGCAATGCCGCGTTGCACCAGCGGGTAAAGTTCCTGGGCGGATTGTTCATTTTTTAAATTAAACCGGACAAGCAGGTCTTCATACATCTGGGTAATTGCCCGGCTTTCTTTGGAGTCTAAAAATTTGAATCCGTAAAGGTCATGGGCTAATTCTTCAGCGCGTTTACGGCTAAAAACAAAATAAATCGCCGGTAATCCTTCTTTTTCCTGGATGTGCCTGATCAGTGAATGTAAGCGGCTGGGTTTACTGGAACGTAAACGCTTGAGCTGCTCGATTTTATCGACAATTTCATTGCCGCATTGGAAACTAAAATGTAAGGGCACTGGCCGCTGGTCTTCAATTACAACTTTGACGGTTTTATCATGGATAGACTCAATCCAGGCAGCGAACTGTTCAATATTAGGAATTGTCGCGGATAATCCCAGCAAATTCATATGTTTGGGTAAAAAGATCAGTGATTCTTCCCAGACAGTGCCGCGTTCCGGGTTGTCAATGTAATGGATCTCATCAAAGATTATCCAGGAATATTTATCCAGGCTCCTGGGCTCATCCAGAAGTTTGTTGCGGAAAATTTCGGTAGTCATTATTAATACCGGAGCCTGGGGGTTAATGGAAACGTCCCCGGTTAAAATGCCGATATTATCCTGGAATTGATTTTGAAAGTCGCGGTATTTTTGATTGGATAAGGCTTTAATCGGGGCAGTGTAAATTACTCCGATATTATTTTGAATTGACCCGCTGATAATATGTTCGGCAATCGCGGTTTTACCCGCTCCGGTAGGGGCGGAAACAATCACGGAGTGGCCCTGGTTAATATAGTCAATTGCTTCTTGTTGGAACCGGTCGTAAATCATGAGAGTTATTATAGTCTAAAAGCATTGATTTATCTAATAATAATATTATAATGAATTTATAAGTCAGGAGGGATAATGAAGAAAAAACTCACTATAGCGTTTCTTTTAGGATTATTGAGCTGGGCCGGGTATCTTTATAGCGGTGATTTAGACCCGAAATATCATTCTAAGGAAGAGATCAAGTTTCAGATACCTTTTGGCCGGAATCTTAATTACGATAATATTCTAGTCACCCGAGCGGTAGACGGAGATACGCTCCTGTTGGAAAGCGGAGAACGCGTGCGTTTGATCGGCATTGATACTCCGGAGATGCATGAATCAGATAAGCTTAATCGCGATGCCAGCCGCAGCAAGCAGGATGTGGAAACAATTAAGCAATTAGGCAGGAGTGCGTATGAATTTACCAAAAAACTTGTGGAAGGGAAGAAAGTAAAGTTAGAGTTTGATGTTGAAAAATATGATAAATATAAAAGAATCCTGGCTTATGTTTATTTAACTGACGGGACATTTGTAAATGCTAAGATTGTCCAGGAAGGTTATGCTTCATTAATGACTTATCCACCGAATGTCCGCTACGCGGATTTATTTTTAAAATTATACCAAGAGGCGCGCGAGAATAAGCGTGGGCTTTGGCAATAGGAGGTATTTATGTTAAGGTGCTTAACTGCAGGTGAATCGCATGGCGAGGGAATAGTTGCTATTTTAGAAGGGATGCCCGCGGGTTTGAAATTAGATTTAGAATATATAAATAAACAATTGCAGCGCCGCCAGAAGGGGTTTGGCCGGGGCAAGCGCATGCAAATTGAGAATGACCGGGCTGCAATTATCTCAGGGTTTAAGAAAAATATTACTTTGGGCAGTCCGATTACTTTATTGATTAAGAATAAAGATGCCAGTATTGAGAAATTGCATAAAGTAACTAATGCCCGGCCAGGGCATGCGGATTTATCCGGGTTGTTAAAATATGGCTTTACGGATATCCGGGAAGTTTTAGAGCGGGCTTCGGCGCGTTCAACTGTGGCGACAGTTGGCTTAGGCGCCATCTGCAGGAAATTATTAGCTGAATTTGGAATAGTTATCAGCAGTAAAGTTTTATCTGTAGCCGGAGAAACTACTGAAGCCGGGATAAAAAATGTAATAACTCAGGCGATCGCGGATAAAGATACTGCCGGCGGAGTGTTTGAAGTAGTGGTTAAAAATGTGCCGGTGGGTTTAGGCAGTTATGTACAAGCTGACCGCCGGTTAGATAGCCGTTTGGCGGGGGCGATTATTTCTATTCCCGGGGTAAAATCTTTTGAGGTAGGTTTAGGGCTAGGGTATGCTTTTTGTTTTGGTTCGCAAGTACATGATGCGATTTATCATAATAAGCAGAAGGGTTATCATCGGGCAACCAATAACGCCGGAGGCATTGAAGGCGGGATATCTAACGGCGAAGATATAATCTTGCGCGCTTGTATGAAACCGATCGCCACCTTAATGAAACCGCTGGATTCAGTGAATATTCAGACAAAAAAGAGCGCTAAAGCAGCGCAAGAAAGATCCGATACTTGTGTGGTCCAGGCAGCCGGGGTAGTTGCGGAATCTGCCTGTGCTTTTGTTTTAGCAGATTTATTACTTGAGAAATTCGGCTCGGATAGCTTAGTGGATATTAAACAAGCTTATCAGGCTTATCTTCGGCGTATAGCTTAATGGTAAATTTAGAATATCATAATGTCCGGATTGAGAGGGTGCAATCCTCAAAAAATGTTGTGGTCCGAGGCGAGGTGACTAACAAAACCGGAAGAAATTATAGCACCGTAGCTATCCGGGTGCTCTTTTTTATAAAAAATATTACCGTGATCAATATTGTATTATCGGTTAACGGTTTAAACAGCAACTCCACAAAGTTTTTTGAAAAAAGCATCGAAGATTTAGAATATAACGCGGTAGCTAAAGATATCACGCGCTATGAAGTCTACACTGAAGGCGCGTTTTAATTAAAAAATCTGGGTTAGAAAAATCTCCTTCTTGCGTCTATTGTGGGTGAAAGGAGGAGCCAGATGGAAAATCTAATTTCAGTCAGCCGAATTTACCGGCTGGAAGGCGAATCAAAGCTAAAAGCCTTTGCCGATATCTCTGTGGCAGGAGTAGTGGTAAAAGGCCTTAGTGTAGTAGACGGAAGTAAGGGATTATTCGTGAGCATGCCCCGGCACCAAGGTAAAGATGGTAAGTGGTATGACACAGTTTACCCGTCTACTAAAGAATTAAGAGAGCAATTAAGTCAGTTAGTCTTAAGTGCTTATCAGCAGTAAAAATAGGGAGTCTCAAAATGGGGTCGGATCTATTTATTAAAGAATTGGGGTCAGATCTATTTTTCTGCCGTTTTTAATACGGAAAAAAAGATCTGACCCCATTATTTAAATAGATCCGACCCCAATTAAAAAAATGAAAAATATATATATAGTAGGGTTCATGGGGACAGGTAAAAGCGCGGTTGGTCGTCAGCTGGCCAAGATCAAAAAATGGCATTTTGTTGATCTGGATGAATTTATTGAGTTAAGGCAGCAACGCAGGATTGTCGACATTTTCGCTAAGGATGGCGAGCCATATTTTAGAAAGATAGAGAAAAAAGCATTAAAAGAAGTGTCCACTCAAAATAAATTTGTGGTTGCCTGCGGCGGTGGAATTGTTTTGGATAAAGATAATATTAAATTAATGAAGAAAACCGGTTTGCTGATCTGCCTTTCGGCCACGGCTAAAGAGATATTGAAAAGAGTCGCTAAAGATACGCATCGGCCGCTTTTAAATGTGGGAGAGCCGCTTAAGCGCATTGAGCTTTTGCTGAAAATGCGCGCTCCTTACTATATGCAAGCGGATAAAATAATCAAAACCTCTGATCTTTCGGTTAAGCAGGTAGTGCAAAAAATATCCAAAATACCCTGTTTGAAAAAAGATGAACGCCTTTGAGTCGTTAGTCAGTTTAAATCTTATTCCGCAGATTGGCAGCGTGCGGTTGGAAGCCCTGCTTAAGCATTTTGCCAAGCCGGAAAATATATTTAAAGCAACGCGCGAGGATTTAGCCGCGGCAACTACCGAACAGATTGGTCAGGGTATTGCTGCTTTTAATCCTAAGCGGCTGGAGAATGATCTGGCTGCGGCTAAAAAGCTCGGGGTAAATATTATAACGCTATTTGATGCGGATTATCCGTCAAGCCTCAAAGAAATTCCCGGCTCGCCAATCGTGCTTTATGTTTTAGGTAAAATAATTCCTGAAGATAATTTAAGTTTTGGAATTGTGGGCTCGCGCCGGGCGTCACTTTATGGCTTAATTAACGCGCAGAATTTTGCCTCGGGTTTATCTGCTTGCGGTTTAACCATTGTTTCGGGTATGGCCAGGGGAGTGGATACCTACGCGCATCGCGGAGCGTTAAAAGCGCAGGGCCGCACGATCGCGGTAATGGGCAGCGGTTTTAATCATATCTATCCTGCGGAAAACGCGGGCCTGGCTAAAAAAATCGCTTTATCCGGAGCAGTGATCTCCGAATTTCCCATGGACACCAAACCCTTAGCGCAGAATTTTCCCCGGCGCAATCGATTAATCAGCGGTTTAAGTTTAGGTATTTTAATTACTGAAGCAGCTAAAAATAGCGGAGCAATGATTACCGCGGATTTTGCTTTGGAGCAGGGCCGGGATGTTTTTGCTTTGCCGGGTAAAATTGATGCTTTGGAATCTATGGGTACCAACGCGTTAATCAAGCAAGGCGCAAAATTAGTTACTTGTTGTGAAGATATCCTGGAGGAATTAAATTTAGGGATTGCTCAGGTTAGAAAACCTGATAATTTAGTTAATCAGCAAAAAATTTCCGGCCTTAAGGATGAAGGCCGGCTTTATGATTATATCAAGCAGCAGCCAATAACTATCGATGATTTAATTAACCAGACATCTTTAACCAGTAGCCAGATATCCACGCTTATTTTAAGATTACAGCTTAAAAAATTAATTAAAGAATTGCCGGGCAAACAGTTTGTGAGGAATTAAATGAGTAAAAATTTAGTTATCGTAGAGTCTCCAACCAAAGCCAAGACCATCAGCAAGATTTTAGGTGGAGATTTCCTGGTAGTTTCTTCTATGGGGCATATTATTGATTTGCCGGCAAAAAAAATAGGCGTGGATGTGGAAAACAATTTTAAGCCGGATTACGTGGTTATTCCGGGCCGGAAGAAGTTGCTCGCTCAGCTAAAAAAAGATGCCAAAGATAAAGAAAAGATTTATCTGGCGACTGACCCTGACCGCGAAGGAGAGGCGATCGGTTGGCAGATAAAAGAGAAGCTTTTTAAAGCAAAAAAAGAAGTGTACCGGGTAAGTTTTCATGAAATTACTCCGCATGCCGTAGGCGAGGCTTTTAAACATGCGCGTGAATTCGACCACAATATGATTGAAGCGCAGGTGGGCCGCAGGGTGCTTGATCGGATTGTGGGGTATCTTTTAAGCCCGTTGCTTTGGAAGAAGATTGCCCGGGGATTAAGCGCTGGCCGCGTGCAGTCGGTGGCTTTGAAATTGATTACGGAGCGAGAGCGCCAGATCCAAAAGTTTACTGCCGCTGAATATTGGGAGATTAGCGCCGGGTTATTTAAGCCTAAGATTTCCGGAGAGAGCAATTTTCTGGCTAAACTTCAAAAAGCAGATGATAAAAAAATAGAGATTAAATCTAAGCAGGAGGCGGAAGATATCTGCCGCCAATTAGAGGGCAAAGAGTTCAAGGTTGTAGAAATCAAGCAAACGCAGAAAAAACGCAATCCTTCAGCTCCGTTTATTACCAGCACCATGCAGCAGGAGGCATTTAATAAGCATCGGTACAGTGCCTCTAAAACGATGTTGATCGCCCAGCAGCTTTATGAAGGCATTGATATCGGTGAAGATAATCCCGTGGGTTTAATTACTTATATGCGTACAGATTCTCCGCAGGTTGCTCCGGAAGCAATCCAGGAGGTGCGCGAATATATCAGCCGGAGTTTTGGCAAAGATTTTCTCCCGGAGAAACCGAATGTGTTTAAGGTCAAGAAATCAGCGCAGGAAGCGCATGAAGCAATCCGTCCAAGTTATATCTCGCGCGCTCCGGAAAGCCTGAAAGATTTTCTTAATCATGACCAGTACCGTCTTTATGAGCTTATCTATAACCGGTTCTTAGCCAGCCAGATGAAGCCGGCGGAGTTTTTAGCCACTGCGGTGGATATTGCGGCGGATAAATATTTATTTGTGGCTAACGGCAGCCATTTACTTTTTGAAGGTTTTCTGGCTGCTTATAATAAAGATGATGAGAATGAAGAAACTGCCGAAGGCGAGGATAACGAGAAAGAAAAAGCCAAGAATTTAATTCCTCCGCTTGAGCAGGGTGAAATCCTGGGTTTAAATAAACTTGATCCTTCACAGCATTTTACTAAACCGCCGCCGCGATTCTCCGACAGTTCTTTGATCAAGGCTTTGGAAGAAGAAGGTATCGGCCGGCCCTCAACTTATGCCCCGATTATTTATACGCTTATTCTGCGTGATTATGTGCGCAGGATAAAAGGTTATCTTAATCCTACAGAGTTAGGTTTTAAGGTCTGCGATATGCTGGTGGAATATTTTCCTAAAATCATGGATGTTAAATTTACCGCGTTAATGGAAGAAGAACTGGACGCGATAGCCGAAGGCCAGTTAAGTAAAGAAAAGGTGCTGGAGGATTTCTACGCGCCTTTTAAGGTGAGTTTGGATTTTGCCCAGGCTAATATTGTTAAGGAAGTCATCCAATCCGACCAAGTTTGTGAAAAATGCGGCAAGCCGATGATCATTAAATGGGGCAGGCGGGGAAAATTTTTAAGTTGTTCCGGGTTCCCGGAGTGTAAGAATTCTAAGTCCATAGGCAGCGGGATCCCCTGCCCGCAAGAAAATTGCGGCGGAGAGCTGATCGAACGCCGCTCCAAACGCGGTTTCTTTTACGGTTGTTCAAAATTTCCTGCCTGTACTTTTACCTCGCGTACTTTACCCGAGGATAAAGAATAAATGGAAAAGTATATCGAAAAATTTATCCGTTATATGGAGATCGAAAAAAATTATTCTATTCATACAATCCTTAATTATAAATTAGACCTTCAGGATTTCAGCAAGTTTCTTGGCGAAACTGACCTGGAGAAAGTAGATTATTTGATGCTTAGAAAATACCTGGCAGTTTTAAAGGAAAAAAATTTAGGGTCACGCAGCGTAGGCCGCCGGCTCTCAGCCTTGCGTAGTTTTTTCCGGTTTCTTTCCCGGGAGGGGTATATCAAAACTAACCCTATCCTTATGCTTTCCAGCCCTAAATTAATTAAGCATTTGCCCTCCTTTATGACTGAGGATGAGGTTTCTAAGCTTATTGAGTCGGCTTTTTCTAAGAATGATGCAGATCTTTTAGGCTTGCGTGACC
>JAQTRA010000143.1 GCA_028712045.1 Candidatus Omnitrophota bacterium
TAGCAAATTATTTTCCATTCTTGATCAATTCCTTGATAACTTGTGCTTTCTTGATTACCGAATCCATTACTGCCCGGCTGGAAATAGTGGCTCCGGTAATTGCCTGGACACCGGATAAACTTGCAGTATCCTGATTCTTAAACTGGCCAGTAAACTTATTTTCAGTTATGCGCATCCCCAAGCCCGGAGTTTCATTTTGCGAAATAACCTTGATCGCGCTGATCACCCCTTGTAAATTCATTCCGGCTAAAGTTTGAATGACGCTGGAATAGCCCTTTTCGCTGGCTTTAAAAATAAAACCAACCAGCTGATCATCGCTATCAAATGCCTTATAATATAATACTTCTTCAGCCTGCCCTACCGGAGTAAATTTTGCTGCCTGCGGCATAACTTCTTTAAGCGCTGCCTGTTCTTCAGCTTTAGCCTGATCAGCGATTTTAACGCGGGTAAGCGCGTTAACCCCGGCTAATAAGCCGGCAGCCAGCACGCAAATTAATCCCAGGATAAAACCGTAACGGGTCATCTCCTTCATCTTGCCGACTCCAGTTTTGCTCTTTTAATCGTCTGTAATAACCTGCGGTTAGCCGGGCAAACATAATTACAGATACCGCATTCTATACAATCGCTGGCTCCATACTCCCGCGTCAAGTTCCAAAAGGACCTCTCCGAAGCTAAATTAATCTGACAAGGCATCAGCCCCACCGGGCATCCGCGCACACAGGCTGCGCAGCGGATACAGGGATCTTCTTCTAAAATCTTAGCTTCTTCTTTATTCATCAGTAACAAGCCGCCGCTGGATTTTATTACCGGGACTTCATCCGTATATTGGGCAATCCCCATCATCGGGCCGCCAATAATAATTTTTGCCGGCTCTTCTTTAAGCGGCCCGCAAAATTCCAGCAAATCTTTTATCGGAGTACCTAAACGCACTAATAAATTCCTGGGATTCGACACGCAACGGCCGGTAACCGTAACTAATCTTTCAATTAAAGGTTTATTTTTATACACGGCTTCATAGATAGCGTAAACCGTGGCTACATTTTGCACTACCACCCCTAAATCAAAAGGCAATTTACCCCGCGGAATCTGTTTGCCCAAAATATTCTGAATTAACTGTTTTTCTCCGCCTTGCGGATAATCTGATTTTAGGATCTTGACTTTAATCTCAAAAAATTTAGAGAATGCTTTTATTGCTTCCGGCTTATTATCCTCGATACCGATATAAATCTCTTTTACTCCCAAACATTTCGCTACCAGCTTAATGCCCAGGAATATCTCTGCAGTCTTCTCAACCATTAAACGGGCATCGGCGGTTAAATAAGGCTCGCACTCTGCGCCATTAATAATCAAAGTTGTAACCGGTTTGGGCGGGTTAAGCTTAATATGTGTAGGGAAACTTGCCCCTCCCATGCCAACGATACCGGCATTTAAAACTATTCCCCTGATATCATCCGGTGTAAGTTTATCTACTTCCGGTTGATTCTTCAAAACAAAAGCTGAAGTTTGATCCTGGCCATCTGACTCTATTACAATCGCTTTAGCCCTGCCTAAAACCGGATGCGGCCAATCGCAAATTGCCGTTACTTTACCGGATATTGAAGCATGGATCGGCGCGTAAACATGCGCTTCTATGCTGGCGATCTTCTGGCCGAGAGTAACCAGATCACCGATCTTTACCTGAGGATTACAAGCTTTGCCTAAATGCTGGATCAAAGGAAGGTATACTTTAGCCGGGAGCGATGCTTTTTCAATTGGCTTATTTTCTGAATAATGTTTATTTTCCGCTAATTTAACCATACTGCCTTTCGATTAAAAAACAAATTGACTAACCCCAACAAACTTAACAAACCGCCGACCACGACCAGGATTAGTAAATGCGAAAATCTTTCCGCCAGCATACTACTGATAAACATAAATAAAAGAAAACCTAAATGCATAACTATCTCAAAGGAACTGAAAATCTTGCCCAACATATCATTATCGCTGACATTATGAATAATGGTATTGGAAGCGATCATAATCGGAGCGATAATTAAGCCCAGGCATAAAGCTAACAGCGCGGCCATGGCAAAATTGGGATAATTATATATCCCCAAAGCAAAGATAGCAAGCATTATCCCGCTTAAGACCAACGAAACAAAAATAACTTTATAATGTGCAATACGCTGTCCGAACCGGCCATAAACCAGGGAGCCCAAAAATAAGCCAATACCTAAAAACATGGCCAAAAAACCCAGGTCCTTAGTTGTAGAATGCAGATTATTTTGTACAAAAACTATGACTACCACATAAACCGCGCCTAGTGCCGACCAAAGAGCAAAAATAATCCCGGCAGTAAAACGGATCTCTTTTTTTCGGATAAAATAAGACATCCCCTCTTTAATCTCCTGGAACACTGATTTACTGATTACTTCCATAATCTCCTGGCCGATCTTCTTAAAATCCATAGCGACTACAAACTTTTTGGTGATGAAGAAAATAAACAATCCGGAAATCAAAAAGGTTAAAGAATTAAGATAAAAGCCCTTTTTAGCCCCCAGCCACTCTACCAGCACTCCGCTTGCCCCGAATCCCAAAACTGCGGCGATCATCCCGGTAGTATTAACCAGGGAATTAGCGATCAGGAGGTCTTTTTTATCCACTAAATCCGGGATAATCGAAAGCTTAGCCGGAACAAAAAACCTGCCGATAGAAAAAACTATGAAAATAACCAAATAAACCGGGAGTAAACTTTTCGTGTAAAGTAGAAATAAAGGAATGGTTAACACTAACAAACTGCGCAGGAAATCACAGGTAAACA
>JAQTRA010000144.1 GCA_028712045.1 Candidatus Omnitrophota bacterium
GGGATATGCCGACTAAACCAATTACCAGGGTCAATAAAATTAGAAAAACAAAAGCAAATAAAAGTTTTTTTTCTTTAAACTTAGCAGGCTTGGCGCCTTCTATCTTCATGAGTTATTTTCGAGTTCTTTTATCCGCTGAATTGCTTTTTTCGTCCATTCATCATTGGGATCGCCGTATAAAGCGCGCTTACGCCAATAAGTAACTGCTTTCTCAAAATTTCCCCGGTCCTCATAAAATAAAGCCAGGTTGGAATAAACCGCTATAAATTTAGGGTCAGCTTCCGTGGCTTTTAAATACGCCTCTTCTGCTTGCCTAAGTTTGCCTTCTTCTTCATAAAGAATACCTAAGCTGTTGTAAGCTGCGGCAAATTTATTATCTAATTCAATCGCCTTATTAAAATAATTTTTCGCCTCGATATTATCGGATTCGCTGCGGGCATGCAATCCTTTTTGATAATACTCCTTAGCGCTTTCTAAAATCTGCGCCGGGGAAAGTGTTTCTTTTAAAGTAGAGGCATTATCTGATTCAGGATTTAATATTCCCTCGGCTTTCAGGGAAGCTTCTTTAATTACCTGCTGAGCGGCTTTATCCGTGGCTTTATCCGCGGCTTGTTCCTTCGCTTCCTCGACTATCCTCTTGGCTTTTTCCTGCGCCGCAGAGGTTTTTTCATTTCTAGCCACCATCCTGGCTGTTTTTCTTTCCGTGGCCATGGCTGCCTTATCTTCCGGAGTCAATTCCGAATCAAACATTGTTTTATCTATCTTCTCGTCCCGGGTAACTTTATCCTGTAAATTTTCCGGCAGATGCTCCATCGGAATAATTTTGGAGATTGCTGATCCGCGCAAACCCACATCACCGCTGGATAAATGCGGGGTAAGAAAGATGATTACTTCCGTCCTGTCTTTCGTATTATGACGATACCCGAATAACGCGCCTAAAATCGGAATCTTCGAGACCATCGGCCAGCCGGTAATCGAATCCGTACTTTCAAACTTAGTCATGCCGGCGATCATAATCATGGTTCCGTCTTTAACTTTTACTACAGTTTCAGATTGCGAAGTTTGCACTATCGGGATCCGGCTGCCTAATGCAGTAGTAATTGTTTCCTTAACTGAACTAACCTCCGGCTTAAGTTTCATAGTAATAAAACCATCCGCGCCGATTTTAGGGACAACTTTTAATTTTACACCGACATCCACAAATTCAACAGTTTCCGAAGTTACCGTAGTCGAAGTTGCCTGGCTTTGCGTCTGAGTGATATAAGCCTCACGCACGCCCACCATGATATTTGCCTCTTCGTTATTCACTACGGCAATCCTTGGCTGAGAAATAATATTAGTTTTGCCGTAAGTAGCTAAAAATTTTAAAATCGCACTATATCGGTCGGTAGCCAAAGTCCCGACTGAAATTTTTTGATAGGCGGCAGTAAGCGCGGCGGGAAAATATCCGGCAAAAGTCAGGCCGTCAGCTTCTGCGGCGGTAAAAACTTTTTGCCAGTCAATGCCCCGTTCAAATTCATCACTTAAAGATAATTCCACAATATCGGCTTCCACATAAACCTGGCGCGACTTCTCATCTAACTCCCGGACCAGCATACTCATCTTCTGCATCTTCTGCGGCAAATCCGAAATTATTGCTTTTCCGCTACGCTCATCAATAATTACCTCGCCGGTGCCCTGGGTCACCGCAGCGGTAAGCTGCGTTTTAGCATCAGCGGCTTTAATATAATTTAAATCATAAACCGTCGTGGTTAACGGCCGGTCAAGTTCTTTAACAGTTTTGGCCAGCAACTCCAGCTTATCCGGAATATCAATTAAAATTATTGTGCCGCTGGATTCATCAACCACGATTTTTCCCACGTCGGATTTTAATTGGCCTAAAGCTGTGAAAATCGCCGCTGGCTTAGCGTAAACTAATTTTACGGTCTGAATCTTCCTGGGGTCAACATAATCCCGGCCGAAAATCCTGCGGTATTCTGCTTCACTCATCACATAATAAACATTACCCCGGTGATTTAACGCCAGCCCCTGGGTTAAAAGAATAATATCCAAAACATCATTAAAAGCCACATTGCTTAAATATACCGTGATCCTGCCGGTGATCTCTTTACTGGGAACTATAGTTTTCCCGGTCTTTAAAGAAATGATCCGCAGCAACTCCACGATTTCAACATTTTTTAAATCTAAGGATATCTTGCCATCGGCGCTTTCCGGAGTTTTTTGGGTTTCCGGCGCGCAATTAATTCTTGATCCCAGCGGATTAAACAAAACTACTGCAGCTAAAAAAATGGAAATTGTTTTATTTAATTTCATCTTTTACCTCACGGCCGATATTCGTGGCTCCCGTTATAATTGTCGGAGTAATAAATATGACTAGCTCTGTCCTGACAGTCTGTTTAGTTCTATTGCCGAAGAAAACTCCTAAAAGCGGTATACGCGATAAATATGGCAGGCCATTGCTATCCTTTCTATCTTCCTGTTTTAATAAACCGGTAATAATCAAAGTATTGCCATTCTTAACTTTAACTACTGTCTCGGATTGCGAAGTCTGTACAATCGGAACCTGCGAGCCGGCAGCTGTGGTGATTGTTTCTCTGACCGAACTGACTTCCGGTTTAATTTTCATCGTCACAAAGCCATCGGCGCCAATAGTCGGCACAACCACTAGTTTGAAACCGACATCAATAAACTGCACGCTTTCGGCAGTTACCGTGGACGACTCAACCTGGCTCTGGCTGGAAGTTACATAAGCTTCTCGGGAACCCACTAAAATTTTAGCTTCCTCTTTATTGATCGCCA
>JAQTRA010000145.1 GCA_028712045.1 Candidatus Omnitrophota bacterium
GTTTTGATTATTCCGGAAGTGGTTATTTTTTCCGATTCTATTTCTTGGGGGCCATTTAAATTATATTCAAAAACAAAAGGCGCCAGCTCTAAAACCTGATTAGCCTGCGCCTGTAAATTTAACCCGGCACCTAAAATCCCCAATATTATACCAACAGTATATTTATTCATTTCTTCCTCTTTTGCCTTTCCGATTGCGTCTAGAGAAAATATACTATTTATCATAGATTATATCAATAGCCAAACTACTCGTTTTTATTGCACAATATACTCTTTTTACCTGTGATTACCAAAAGAACAAATCCACATTGGACATTTCAGTTTGGACATTTACAATCTTAAATTTCGAATTGTCCACAACGTAGCTGACGTTTAAACGTCAGCTATACTTCAATGATTTTGTTCTCAAAAGAGTACTTGATTAAATCGCTTGTTTTGTGTAAATTTAGTTTTTTTAATATGCTATTTTTATAGTTTTCCACGGTGCGCCGGCTTAAGAATAAAACCTCGGCCATTTCTTTGGCAGTCTTGCCTTCAACTACCAAGCGAAGAATGTCCATTTCGCGCTCATTTAAAATATTTTCAATCCCGGTTTTCTTAGGCTCCTGGACTGTCTGCGCCAGATATTCCGCGGTAGCCTGCCCCAGATAAACTTTGCCGCTGGAAACCTTAGCCAGCGCTAAAATTAATTCTTCGGCAACATTATCTTTATTTAAATAGCCGCTTACGCCCTGGCGCAAAGCTTTTAAAACAAACGCCCCAAGCTTATATACGGAAATAATAATTATTTTTGTTTTCGGGCTAATCCGCTTTACTCTGGAAATAATATCCAGGCCGCCAAGTTTAGGCATGGAAATATCCAGTAATAAAATATCCGGTTTAAATTCTTCCACCAGTTTCAAAGCTTCTTCGCCATTAGAGCCTTCCGCGCAGATCGCATATTCCGAGTGCCCGGCCAACACGCTTTTAATTCCGGCGCGGATTATTCCATGATCATCAACAATCGCAATTTTTATCGCCATAAACTTCCCGTCATTGCGAGGCTGCCGCAGGCAGCCGAAGCAATCTCATAATTCATAATAAAGGTCTTTAAAATCAGGGTTGATGGAACCAATCAAATCTATTTTCTTTTTCCGCGAACCCGCCTTAATTTGTTTTTCTCTTGAAATTGCATCTACTATATTGTCAAATATTTCATAGTAAACCAATCTATTGACATTATATTTTTTGGTAAACCCATTAACCATTTTTTCTTTGTGTTCATAAATTCTTTTTTGGAGATCATTCGTAACTCCAGTGTAAATTACTGTATTCATTTTATTCATCATAAGGTAGACATATCCTGCTTTATTAACCATTCTCGAGATTGCTTCAGCGCCTTCGGCGCTTCGCAATGACGTTGACCTAAATCGGCAACATTACGGATACGCTCATGCCTTTTCCTAAACCTGAATTTATGGACATTACCCCATCCAATACTTCCACTCTTTCTTTTAAACCTAAAAGCCCCAGCCGGAATTTGTCTTCCTGGCGCCTTAGAAATTTATGCGCCGCATGCGGATAATCAAAACCCTGGCCATTATCATGGTAAAATAATTCTATCCGGTTTTCGTTTTTCTTAAGGCTCAGATCAACATTTTTTGCTTTTGAATGTTTAGCCATATTAGTCAGCAGTTCCTGCGTGATGCGGTAAATTAAAAGGCTGTATTCGGAAGATAATTCTAAGGCCTCGGTTGGCTTTTGAAAAATATATTCTACGCCGGTAAGGTGCTTTGATTCTAAAAGCAGCGATTCCAAACTTTCTAATAATCCCACTTCATCTAAATCCGGAGGCCGCAGTAAAAAAGAAATATTGTGGCTTTTTTCAATTAACCCGGAAGTTATTTTCTTACATTCTTCGATTTTTTCTTTTAAAGAAGTTGCTTCTTTATTTTTAGATAACTCCTGGGAAAAAAGCCCGAGATAAATTTTTAGCGCGCTTAAGCCCTGGCCCATTTCATCGTGCACGGCATTGGATAAACGCTTGCGCTCGTCTTCTTCAAGGTTAATCATCCGGTTAAACATATCCTGACGATATAGATGCTCCTCTATCCTGCGCCGGTATACCGCAAAAGCAATAAGAATACCCATAACCAAGGCGCTGATCAAACTTAATTTTAAAAAAAGAACTGCCTGCTCTTTATCCACATAGGATAAGGAAACCTGTTTCTCAACCTCCAGCAGGTTTGACTTACCCATCGAAGTATCTAAAAAAGAATCTATCTTATAAACCCGGTTTTCAAAAGGCATAAACAGGTTGTTAGTTTCATCGCTGATCCTGTTTTCCCGGTTATTATCCACCGAGGCAATGACTTTTGCACCCAGAGCTAAAAGCTCATCAAATGACCCGGCTATTTGGCCGGCCCAATTCTTTTGCTCCAACAAATATGCGTTTTGCTGATAAATTCCAAGTTGTTTTTTAAAACTATCCCCGGCAGCTAAAATTTTACTCAAGTCAATTGCCATCGGGGCAGCGCCCAGATAACGCGCGGCGCGCCAAAAAACATAATTGCGGACACCCATGGCATAAACCGTGTTATTTACCCGCATCTCCAGGACCGCGCCTTCCAGTGAGAGATTACGTTTACCCAAATTTTCAATCCGGCGGCTGAGCCCCTGGATCCGGGATATGCCGACTAAACCAATTACCAGGGTCAATAAAATTAGAAAAACAAAAGCAAATAAAAGTTTTTTTTCTTTAAACTTAGCAGGCTTGGCGCCTTCTATCTTCATGAGTTATTTTCGAGTTCT
>JAQTRA010000146.1 GCA_028712045.1 Candidatus Omnitrophota bacterium
AGCCCGCTGAGAATCACTTACGCTGGTGGCCACATAATAAACTTCAAAACCGCTTAAAGAGCGCGATGGATTAGCATTAGAATGAATACTAATAAATAAATCTGCCCCGGACTTGTTAGCCAGATCAACGCGGATCGAAAGAGGGACAAACCTATCGCTGGGGCGGCTCAATACTGTCTGCACCCCGGCTTCCTGCAAAAGAACGCTTAATCTCTTAGCCACGTCTAAATTAACATCTTTTTCCCGCAATCCTCCCCGGCCGATTGCTCCGGGGTCATTACCGCCATGACCGGCATCGATCACAACTTTTCTTAATTTTATCTTGGCCACAGTTGGCCGCCGATATACTGAAACCAGCGGCTTAAATAACGGGTCAAAAACCTGCTCTTTAAATTGCCGGGGGACGACAATTGCGCCCTGATAAATATCTACCGGCGCGCTTAATTGTTTCGGATTATCGTTAACTAAAACTAAACCATCGCCTATTCTTAAGCTCACCTGTTTGGTATTTTTATTCAAAACAACTGTCCGTAAAAACGTATCAAACTGTAAATCAACTTTATATAAATCACACAGGCTGATTAAAGGATAATAAGTAACGCCGCCGATAGAATAGGTGGCGATATCTTTTTCAACCGGAACAGTAACGCAGCCGCTGAGTAAACCGGCAGCAAATGCGCAAAATAAAAATATTCTTAAATATTTCTGCATAAGTTTTGGTGGAGGTGCCCGGAATTGGACCGGGGTCCTTAAGTAATCAAATAAAAGCCACTACATGCTTAGCCTTGTAATTTATCTTAACCTTGCAACTTCTACAGGGCAGGATTTGCAAGGAGCAGCCTTTTCGTTTTCGCCCCGGTTTGGAAGGCTAACCGCCGGGACTATCCTACTTAGGCCCTAATCTATCCCGTAGGCAGGACAGTTAGAGGCTTCAGACTTAATTAAGTCCGAAGGCTGGTACGAACATAGGTCTTGCCGCAAAAGACGGCGTGACAAATGTTCCTAAACGTGACACTTGCGTGTTTGCGTTTAAATTGTGCAAGGGTTGTTAACGCGGCTAACCATGCGTCCGCGGCATGCTACTTTTATCCGACATATCTTAAGTCGAACCCTTTCACCCCCAAATTTTACCTTCTATTCTTAATTGCCCGGCGCATTTCCAAATCTGTTTCTCTGCGCTTAATACTATTTCGCTTATCGTAAAGCTTCTTGCCTTTACAAAGCGCAAGTTCCAGCTTAACAAATCCCCGGTCATTAAAATAAAATTTTAACGGCACTAAAGTGAGGCCTTTGCTGGCTAACTTGCCAACAATACGCTCAATCTGATTTTTATGCAAGAGAAGCTTGCGCGGCCGATCCGGATCAACATTTAAGTAACTGGCCTGGGTATAATGGCTGATATGCGCGTTGTATAAAAAAAGCTCACCTTTCTCCGCGCGGGCAAAACTATCATCTAAATTAATCTTGCTATCGCGTAAAGATTTTACTTCCGAGCCCTTAAGCTCAATGCCGCTTTCTAAAGATTCCAGGACCTCATAGTCCCGATAAGCTTTGCGATTAGTGATAATGGATTTACTCATTTTAACACAACCAGAGACAAATATAAACTTAAAAATAAAGGTATGGTAAATAAGCTGAGAATGTGGCTGAAAAATACCCCCTGGCTGATCAGCGCGTCTTCTCTTTTATAGTGGCGGATAATCACGGATAAAGAGGTTGCCGATGGCATGGCTAGCTGCATAACAATCAGGAAACCAATTAATTGCGGCAGGCCAAGTTTAAGCACCACCCAGATACCTAATGCCGGAAGAATAATTAATTTTCCCAGCAGAAAAAAGCAAACATTCTTTTTATCAATATCTTTTAAACGCACTAAAGCAATATTGCCGCCGACTACCAGCATTGCCAGAGGCAATGTGCAGTTACCCAGCATTTGCACGGGTTTTAATAAGGTTTGCGGTATAAATTTATTTAAGCCCAGAGAGATAATCGCCAGCGTTGCCAAATTCGCAATTACCGGCGGGCTAAAAATGCTGCTTAATTTAAATTCAGCCTTTTTTTCATAAGTAAGCATATAGATACCCACTGACCAGGCCACCAAATCAAAACCTAAAAGAAACAAAAATATGTAAATAAAGATATTGCTGGCCTCCTGGCCGGAAAATATTCCCGCGACCAGTGCTAAAGGCAAATACCCGGAATTCTGAAAACCCACTAAACTTAAAAACTGTAATCTATGCGCTTTTAATCTCAATAATTTAAGCAGTAATAAACCCACGATTAAACCCAGGGCAGTGATGGCCAGACTGATAAACGGAAAAATCCACCAATTAGGATAGAGATTAAAGCTGAAATTCTGCAACATTTGGGTGAAAATTAAGGCCGGAAAGATTACCTGGATAACCAGCCGGCTTAAAGCGTCTAAACCAACAGTAGAAAGTAAGGTTTTTTTGACCAAAAAGTAGCCTAAAGCACCCAAAATGAATATCTGGCTGATGGCTAAACCCGTAATCTTAAAATGCTCTAAAAACATCATTTCTCCTTGCACAGAAGTGCACACCCGCGCAACTCCTATAAGCGCGGGGTGTTAATTTGAACCAATATTATAACAGCAAAGAAACCAAGCCGCAATAAGAATTGGGGTCGGATCTATTTCGATAACTGATTGACAGGATAATAAGGCTGGGCTATACTTAAGATTAATTTTGCGGGGGTGGCGGAATGGCAGACGCGCACGTCTCAGAAGCGTGTGGGGCAACCCATGAGGGTTCAACTCCCTCCTTCCGCA
>JAQTRA010000147.1 GCA_028712045.1 Candidatus Omnitrophota bacterium
CGAGATAATCGTTGATTTTTACGACCGGATGAAATCGATTACCCGCGGTTATGGTTCATTAGACTACGAATTTAAAGAATATTTACCCACAAAATTAGTAAAATTAGATATAATGCTTAACGGCCAGGTTTGCGATGCTTTTTCTTCGCTGATGTTTAAGGATAAAGCAATGTCCCGGGCGCATATTTTGGTAGGAAAATTAAAAGAACTAATTCCCCGCCAACTATTTGAAGTAGCTATTCAGGCATCAATCGGAAGCCAGATTTTAGCCTCGGAGAAAGTTAAGCCGGTAGGTAAGCATGCCACAAGTAAGTGTTCCGGAGGTGATATTACCCGGAAACGTAAGCTTTGGGATATTCAGAAAAAAGGGAAAAAACGGCTTAAACAGTTTGGTAAAGTAGAAATACCACAAGAAGCATTTCTGGAGGTATTAAAAATATGAGTTTAAAAAAGAAATCGGTTATGCGTGACTGGGTTGAATCAATCATAGTAGCTTTTCTTTTAGCGATGGTAATCAGGGCATTTGTAGTCCAGGCTTTTAAGATTCCCACCGGATCAATGCGCATGACTTTAATTGAAGGCGACTTAATATTAGTCAATAAATTTATCTATGGCGCCAAGGTACCTTTTTTGCATTACTGGCTTCCGGCTGTCCAGGCACCTAAAAGAGGGGATGTGATTGTTTTTGTTTACCCGGAAGATAAAAAGAAGGATTTTATCAAAAGGTTAGTTGGGCTACCCGGTGAAACAGTTGAAATAAAGGAAGGCTCGATTTACATAAATGGTAAACCGGTTGCCGAACAGATATTTAACCAGATTTATTATTATAACCGGGGAGATTTCAGCGCTGAAGGGCAAAAGATCACCGTGCCCCCGGATAGCTATTTTGTTTTAGGTGATAATTCTGCTTCTTCAAAAGATAGCCGGTATTGGGGTTTTGTGCCCAAGGCTAATCTACTGGGTAAAGCATTAATAATTTACTGGCCGTTAAACCGGATCAGGCAAATCAAATGAATATTGCCAACAAAATTTCAACATTTAGAATCTTAAGTGTGCCGTTTTTTATTTTCTGCCTGGTCTATTACACTCCGGCCAGAGCGTTTCTTAAAAACATTGCTTTAATTATATTTATCTTAGGGGTTATCTCCGATGGCCTGGATGGTTTTGTGGCTAGGAAAGCTAAGCTGCAATCGAAAGCCGGG
The DNA here is from genome assembly GCA_028712045.1 of Candidatus Omnitrophota bacterium. Next base: position 1,203 of record JAQTRA010000147.1, read on the forward strand.
TTAGTCCTGGATCCGTTGGGGGATAAACTTTTATTAATGAGCGCCTTTATCTTCTTATCGCCAATTAGTAAACTGACGTTAACATTCCCGCTTTGGGTGACTTTTATTATAATCTCCCGAGATGCAATTATTATCCTAGGGGCAGTAGTAATTTATATGGTTAAACAAACCCTGGATGTCTACCCCACGAAATGGGGTAAGTTAACCACTACTTTTCAGATGCTTTCGGTAGTCTGTGTTTTACTACAGTGGAAACATTCACCAATAATTTGGATAATTGCAGTAATTTTTACGGTAATTTCCGGAATCGATTATATAAAGAGAGGATTTAAAATACTCTATGCTTCAGACATTCATCGCGTTACTAGCTAGTTATTTATTAGGTTCAATACCCACAGCTTACATATTCGGCCGGCGGCTCTTGGGAATTGATATCCGTAAGAGCGGCTCAGGAAATGTGGGAGCAACTAATGCTTTGCGCGTTTTAGGCAAAGGCCCCGGGATTGCTGTATTAATTATAGATATATTCAAAGGTTTAATCGTAGTTTCATTTTTAGGAGATTATTTTGCGGATAAAGCAATTTTAGGGCAGGTTCAAAACCTACGTATTATCATGGGTTTATGTTGTATTTGCGGCCATAACTGGACAGTATTTTTACAGTTTAAGGGCGGAAAGGGAATTGCCACATCTTTAGGAGTACTGCTTGGCCTGGCTTTAAGAATAACTGGATTAAATATCGTCATTGCCCTACTGGTAATAGCCTGGTTTATTGTTTTTTTTCTTTCCAGAATGGTTTCCTTAGCTTCGATAATCGCGGCCCTGGCCCTGCCAGCATTGTGCCTAATTTTTAAACAATCAAATTTTATGATCTTAGTAGCTACTTTACTTTGTGTTTTTGTAATTATCCGCCATAAAGCTAACCTGGCCAGAATCTTGGCTGGCCGGGAACCCCGCTTGTATTTTAAATCACCTAAATAAAAACCTCGTCGTTAAATTCAAGCAACCGCTTTCTTTTTAAGGCCAAAATCTATTGATTTGGCCTTTTTTTGGCTGCATACTTTACTTGAAATTAAGAATAACCACCAGCCATAGGGAGAAACCGGGTTATCAATAAAATGGTAACCCGGTTAATTAAAAATACTTAAAATGCGTAACCTACTTTATAAAAATTTAACTTCACCGGACAGGACTCAAAGGATAATTACGAGCTCTGAAATTACAAATAAAGAAGGGGTGCATAGTGTAGTGCGTCGGCATTTTGCCTGCAGGATTAAGCAAATTGATAGCCTGGACGTATCCAAACCAGCTCCTTATCTTTACGTTGTCAAAGAAAGGAATACCAAACAAAAAAGGGAACATTTCTTTTGCAAGCTCAAAGGGAGTATCCTGACCGTTAGCCAGGAAAAAATATTCCTGGTTACCTTTATTCACACCTTAAATATTGAACTCACCTGCAGCAGTAACTTAAGCACTATATTAGGTTAATTGGTTTCAAAATTTAGCCAAATATCTTTAAAAACCGGGTAAAGCACTTGCCTGGTTTTTTTATTGCATCCGGCATACATTTTTATTGACATCGTGC
>JAQTRA010000148.1 GCA_028712045.1 Candidatus Omnitrophota bacterium
TTATCTATGCCAAGTTTGTTATTTTTATTCTTCCGCCTTTGGCCATTTTAGGTTATCTGATCTCTTCGGTAGGTAAAAAGATGAGGAAACTTTCTAAGTCCAGCCAGGAGAAGATGGCCGATGCTAATTCGGTGCTTTATGAGAATATTATTGGCGCCCGCATTGTCAAAGCCTTTAGTATGGAAGAATATGAAATTAATAAATTTAATAAGATCAACAATGATTATTACCGCGTTACGATGAAATCGATTAAACGCACGTTGCTTTTAAGCCCGGCTACGGAAATACTGGGTTGTATTGCCGGGGTAGTTGTTTTTGTGCTGGGCGGCAGGGAGGTAATTGCCGGGAAGATTTCTTTTGGAGTTTTCGGGTTGTTTATCGGTTCGCTTTTATCGACGATCAGGCCATTTAAAAAATTAAGCCAGGTAACTGCCTTAAATCAGCAGGCCGCAGCAGCTAGTGAGCGTATTTATGAGGTTTTGGATACCGAGCCTACAGTAGTGGAACTTCCTGAGGCTAAAGAACTTACTGCTTTTACAAAAAATGTGGAGTTCCGGGATGTGTGGTTTAGTTATGCGGATAATCATGTGCTTAAAGGAGTGAATTTAAATGTGCCGCGCGGCTCTATGTTAGCGGTTGTCGGGCCAAGCGGGAATGGTAAAACCACCTTACTGGATTTAATCCCCCGATTCTATGACCCCAAAAAAGGCAAGATCATGATTGATGGTGTGGATATCAAAGAGGTTAAATTAAAATCATTGCGCCATCAGGTGGGTATCGTTACTCAGGAGACCATACTTTTTAATGATACGATAAGAGCAAATATTTCTTATGGTAAACCTGGCGCCAGCGATGCCGAGATTAAGCAGGCGGCACAACAGGCCAATGCTCATGATTTTATTACGCGTATGCTTGTTGGTTATGATACAATTATCGGAGATCGGGGTATGCGCATATCCGGCGGGGAGCGGCAGAGAATTGCTATTGCCCGGGCTTTACTCAAAAATCCTCCTATACTTATTCTCGACGAAGCTACTTCTCAGCTGGATTCTGAGTCCGAGCGTATTGTTCAGGAAGCTTTAGACCGGCTGATTAAGGGCCGTACAGTATTTGTTATTGCTCACCGGCTTTCGACAGTAAGAAATGCCGATAAAATTGTAGTTTTGGATAAAGGGGTAATTGTGGAACAGGGCACGCATAGCCAGCTGCTGGAAAAGGCAGGTTTGTATAAACGGCTTTATGATATCCAAGAGATACAATAATAGTTGCAAATAGGTAAAATTTTGTTATAATTATCAAATTCACTTTTTGCCTCAATTTTTCGGCTTATTTTAAGCAAGAAAGGCAAAAAAGCATATTATTAACCACAGAAGGGGGAATAAAACGTGCCATCAGAATTAATTAAACAGTTGTTAGAAGCAGGTGTACATTTTGGGCACCAGACTAAACGCTGGAATCCTAAAATGAAGAAATTTATTTTTGGTTCTCGAAGCGGTATTTACATTATCGACCTGGAAAAAACTGAGGAGTGTGTTAACGCTGCCCGGGATTTCCTGATGGATATAACTTCAAAAGGCGAATTTGTCCTTTTTGTGGGTACCAAAAAACAGGCTCAGGATGTAATTAAGCAGGAAGCCATCCGCAGCGGCATGTATTATGTCACTGACCGCTGGCCAGGAGGCATGCTCACCAATTTTGCTACGATTAAGAAAAGTATTAATCGTTTAAAAGAAATTGAGAAGATGCGCATTGACGGGACCTTTGAAAAATTGACTAAAAAAGAAGTAGCCCGCCTGGAAAAAGAGTTAGCCAAGCTGAATAAGAACTTTTCCGGAATTGTCCCTATGGAGCGGATGCCTAAAGCAGTTTTTATCGTCGATACCAAAAAAGAAGAAACTGCGGTAAAAGAAGCGCGCCGGCTGGGGATTCCGGTAATTGGTTTAATTGACACTAATTCTAATCCGGATCTGATCGATTATCCTATACCCGGCAATGATGATGCGACTAAGTCTATCCGGACGGTAGCGACAATCATGGCGGATACGATTATCGAAGGAAGAAAGAAATTCTTATCCTATCTTTCCCAGGAAGGGGTAAAAGTAGAAGAGGCCAAGCAGGATATTGCTGCAGAACTTCTGCCGGAAGAAGATATCAAAATCAAGGAAATTGAAGAGATTGTTGAGGATAGCCAGCCGTTGACTGAGGAAGCCAAAGCAGCTAAGAAAGCCCGTTTAAAATCAACTACGGAGATTAAGCCTAAATTAAGAAAGAAGGGATAATTTTAAAATGAAGAGTTCAGTGGATGCCATTAAAGAATTAAGAGACATTACCTGCTCCAGTATCGCGCATTGTAAAAAAGCTTTGGAAGATGCCAAGGGCGATATTAAGCAAGCGGTGGTTTTATTACGTAAACAAGGTTTAGAGATTGCCGCTAAAAAACAGAGCCGCAGTGCCAAAGAAGGCCGCGTGGATGCTTATATTCATCATGGCAATAAAATCGGAGTTTTACTGGAAACAAATTGCGAGTCTGATTTTGTAGCCAAAAATGAAGATTTCGCCAGGTTTACTAAAGATCTAGCGATGCAGATTGCCGCAACTAATCCGGCTTATATTCAGAAAGAAGATGTCCCGGCGGAACTTTTGCAGCATGACAAAACCGACGAAGAGTATTACAAAAATAATTGTTTATTCGAGCAAACTTTTCTTAAAGACCCAAGCATGACCGTGAAAGATTATTTAGGCAGCATGGTAGCAAAAATCGGC
>JAQTRA010000026.1 GCA_028712045.1 Candidatus Omnitrophota bacterium
GGATATCCTGCCGATAATCAAAAAAGTTGAGTCAGTTGGCAATAAGCAGATTTTAATTACCGAGCGCGGAGTAAGTTTTGGTTATAATAATCTGGTGACGGATTTTCGCAGTTTAGGGATTATGCGTGCTTTAGGTTATCCGGTTATTTACGATGCCACTCACAGCGTGCAGCTTCCCGGCGGCTCAGGGAATTGTTCGGGCGGCCAGAGTGAATTTGTAACCGGTTTATCCCGGGCAGCAATAGCTTTTGGCTGCGATGGTTTATTCCTGGAAGTGCATCCTGACCCAAAGCATGCGCCTTGCGACGGGGCGAATATGATTAATTTTAAAGAACTGGAAACTCTTTTAAAACAGGTTAAAAAAATCAGGCAGGCGCTATGAAATTAAATGTGATTAAGCGGGCAAAAGAGGTTTTAGAAATTGAAGCGCAGGCGATTAAATTACTTAAGAGCCGCCTGGATAATAATTTTTCTAAAGCGGTAGAGTTGATTTTAAAAACTAAAGGCAGGGTAATTGTCAGCGGCATGGGTAAAACCGGGATCATCGCCCAAAAGTTTTCCGCTACTTTAGCCTCGACCGGCACGCCGAGTTTATTTTTACATACGGCCGAAGCGATCCACGGTGATCTGGGTAAAGTTACTAGCGACGATATTGTAGTTATTCTTTCTAATAGCGGTAGTACGGAGGAGATGAAACAACTTTTGCCTTTACTTAAAAAGATCGGCGTATTAATTATTTCGCTTACCGGGAACACGAAATCTGTTTTAGCTAAATACAGTGATGTAGTTTTAGATGTTTCGGTGAAAAAAGAAGCTTGTATCTTAGGCCTGGCGCCGACGGCTTCGACTACCGTAGCTTTAGCTATGTCGGATGCTTTGGCAGTGTGCCTCTTAGAGCAAAAAGGTTTTAAAGAAAAGGATTTTGCTTTTTTCCATCCCGGAGGAGCCCTGGGCAGGCGTTTACTTCTAAAAGTTGAAGATCTTATGCGCAGCGGAAAATTTAATCCGATCGTTGGTGAGGGGAAAAAGGTTTCTGAGGTTTTATTAGCGATTACGCACGCGCGAGCTGGAAGCGCAACGATAGTAGACAGCCAAGGAAAGTTAAAAGGTATATTTACTGACGGGGATTTACGCCGCCATCTGGAGAGTGATAAAAATTTACCCAGCAGGCCGATTTCCGAAGTAATGACTAAAAAGCCTACCGTGGTAGATAAAGATATGTTAGCTGCTCAGGCGATGCGGATAATGCAGGATAAACGCATTGATGAAATTCCGGTGGTGGATAAATTTATGCGTCCGGTAGGTTTGTTGGATATTCAGGATTTACTTAAAGCAGGATTAGTTTAAATATGGCGCTGGATATGATTAAAGAAGAGGTTAAATTAAAAGCCAGTAAGATTAAGTTACTTTTATTGGATGTTGACGGAGTGCTTACTGATGGCCGGATAATTTATGATTCTCGCGGCCGGGATTCTAAGTTTTTTGATGTGCATGATGGGCTGGGGGTTTATGTTTTGCATAAATCCGGGATAAAAACTGTTTTAATTACCGCTAAAAGCTCTAAAACTATAACGCCGCGGGCTAAAGATATGCGCGTCGCAGAAGTTTTTGCGGATATTTTTCCTAAAAGCGCTGTTTTGGATAAAATTTTAAAGAAATATGGCGTAGGCCCGGATGAGGTTTGTTTTGTGGGAGATGATTTAGTGGATTTATCGATTATGCGTAAAGTTGGCTTACCAGTGGCAGTTGCCAATGCTGCAGCTGAGATAAAGGAAGTAGCCGGTTTTATTACTGCTCGCTCCGGCGGTCGCGGAGCAGTCAGGGAAGTCGCGGAGTTAATTCTTAAATCGCAAGGTAAATGGGAAGATATCCTAAAGTTTTATGCGGCTTAAAAGAATATTATTAGTTTCTGCTTTTTTGTTTTTTGCCTTTACCTGTCTTAAAGCTGAAACCACCAAAGAAGTAAAAGAATCCGACCAGCAAATTGGCGATTTTTCTTTATCCGGCTTTGGCGATAAAGGAAAAAAGGCCTGGGATCTTTCTGGGAAATCAGCGGATATATTTAATGAAGTGGTTAAGCTTAAAGAAGTAGTGGGTAACCATTACGCGGATAAGGATAATATTAATCTTACGGCGGATAAAGGTGATTTTAATAAAAATAGCGGAGTGGTGCATTTAGAGGATAACGTGGTGATTACTACGTCAAGTGGCGCAAAACTTACCACGGATTCTTTAGATGGGGACCGCAAGCAGCAGATCGTCAGTACCTTAGACAGGGTAAATCTCCAGCGTTCAGATATGTTTCTTTCCGGAATCGGGGCTAAAGGCCAAACCGGGCTTAAACAGGTAGCTTTGGATAAAGATGTGCGTTTGGATATTGAGCCGTTGGACAAGCTCAAAGGCAAAAAAGAAAAGATATTGATCACTTGCGATGGCCCGCTGGAAGTAGATTATGAAAAAAATATTGCCGTATTCTATAATAATGTTAAAGTAGAAAAATCAGATATGAATATTTATAGCGATAAGATGGAGGTTTATTTTATTCCTAAGCAGGAGGAAACTAAAAAAGATCAGGGCGCGGCAGTAATGTCTAGCTCTATAAGTAAGATCGTAAGCTCCGGCAATGTGCGTATAGTGCGCGGAGAAAATACATCTTATAGCCAGGAAGCAATTTATACGGCAGTGGATAAAAAAATACTTTTAACCGGAAGGCCGCAGATACTCATTTACCAAACGGAGAATATGAATGCAGCTTTTGGAAACTAAAGGTTTAATTAAATCCTATGATGGCCGCCAGGTAGTTAAGGGCGTGGATATTACGGTCAAGCGCGGAGAGATCGTCGGGCTGCTTGGCCCTAATGGCGCCGGCAAAACCACTACTTTTTATATGATTGTCGGTATTGTCCCCCCGAATAAGGGCACGATTGTTTTTGATAACCATGAAATTACAAATTTACCGATTCATGAACGTGCGCGCCTGGGGATTGGTTATCTTTCCCAGGAAGCCTCGATATTTAGAAAACTTACGGTCGAAGAAAATATTAACGCCATCCTGGAGACTTTACCTCTCGGCCGGCAGGCCCGAAAACGCAGGTTGATTTCCTTACTGGAAGAATTGAATATTTCGCATCTGGCGAAAAATAAGGCTTATACTTTAAGCGGAGGGGAAAGAAGGCGCTTAGAGATTACCCGGGCGCTGGTAACTAACCCGTCTTTTATTTTACTGGATGAACCTTTTTCCGGGATTGATCCGATAGTGGTAAATGAAGCGCAGGAGATTATTAAAGAATTAAAGGCAAAAGGATTGGGAATTTTACTTACCGATCATAACGTCCGGGAAACACTTTCGATTACTGACCGGGCTTATTTGATTGCTGATGGCTCGATTCTTATTGCAGGCACGGCGCATGATCTGATTAACCACCCGCAGGCGCGCCAGGTTTATTTGGGTGAGAAATTTAGGATGTAAGAAAGGGAACAATGAAAACCGAGATTAAGAAGTTAGATGGGACAAAACGTGAACTAAGCGTAGCGGTAAGCGGTGAGTTGATTAAAAATAAATTTGAAGAGGTTTTTGCTCAAATCGCCAAAGAAGCCAAGGTTCCGGGATTTCGCCCGGGCAAAGCGCCCCGGGATATTTTAGAAAAACATTACGGAGCAACTGTGCATGAACAAGTGATCAAAGAATTAGTGCCGGATGTGTATAATCAGGCGATTGCCGCAGAGAATCTGGATGTAATTGAATTGCCGCAGATCAGCGACGTGAAGCTTGACCGGGGTAATCTTTCTTTTAAAGCGGTGGTGGAAGTGAGCCCGGAGATCCAGGTAAAAAATTATAAAAACAAAAAGATAAATTTCAAAAAAGTAATGGTCACTGCCGATGAAATTAAAAAACAGATTGATTCGGTTAAGCAGGCCCGTAAAGTCGAGGTTTTAGATGATAAATTCAGCCATTCTTTAGGATATTCGAGCTTGGCTGATTTAGAGAAGGCGGTGGAAAGGCAGCTTTATATTAATAAGGAAAACCAAGAACGTCAGCGCATTGAAAATGAATTAATTGAAAGCCTGATGCAGGGCTTAGAGTTCAAACTGCCGCAAGGTTTGGTTGATCGGCAAGTTCAAGATATGCTTAGGCAGACAAAAATAGATTTAGCGATGAAAGGCTTGCCGCGCGATAAAATCGAGGAGCAGGAGAAATTACTTTTAGAGGGGATTGAGCCGGAAGCGAAAAAACAGGTTAAGGTGTATTTAGTTTTAGCCGATATTGCCAAAAAAGAAAAGATTACTATTGATGACCATATGCCGGCTAAAGTAATGGAATTTTTATTAAAAGAAGCTGATTGGCAGGAAGTATCCTAAAAATGGAGGGAGTTATGCAGCCAAAAATGCAGACATTAGTTCCAATGGTAATTGAGCAGACTGCCCGGGGTTATGAACGCGCCTACGATATCTATTCCCGTCTTTTAAAGGATCGTATTCTATTTATCGGCACGCCGATTGATGATTATGTGGCAAATTTGGTGATTGCTCAGCTGCTTTTTTTACAAATGGAAGATAAGGATAAAGATATCAATGTTTATATTAACTCACCCGGGGGTTCAGTTACCGCGGGTTTAGCTATTTATGACACGATGCAGTTTTTAAAGTGTGATGTGGCTACTTATTGTGTCGGCCAGGCATCCAGCATGGGCGCGATTTTACTGGCTGCCGGTGTAAAAGGTAAGCGCCAGGCTTTACCGAATTCGCGGGTTATGATTCACCAGCCCTGGGGCGGGGTCCAGGGAGTGGCCGCGGATATTTCAATTCAGGCTAAAGAAATTTTAAAAATGCGCGATCGGATCAATGAAATTCTGGCACAGCATACTCACCAGCCGCTGGATAAGATCCAGAAGGATACTGACCGGGATTATTTTATGAGTGCCCAGGAAGCCAAGGATTATGGTTTAATCGATGAAGTAATTTTACCGGAAGCCAAGAAATTAAAAAAATAACCGTTAAATGAAAGGAACAGCCAGATGAAAAAAAATTATTTGCTTACCCCGGGGCCTACACCTTTACCACCTGAGATTTGCGAGGCAATGGCCAGGCCGATTATTCATCACCGGACACCGCAATTTCAGGCGATCCTCAAAGAAGTAAGTGAAGGGTTAAAGTATATATATCAGACCGCCAATGATGTTTTTATGATCTCTTCTTCCGGAACCGGAGCCATGGAAGCGGCGGTAATAAATTTACTTTCCGCCGGCGACACCGCTTTAGTGGTGCAGGGTGGTAAATTTGGAGAAAGATGGACGGAAATTTCCAAAGCTTACGGAATTAATGTTGAGGTTATTGATGTGGCCTGGGGAAAAGCAGTCAGCCCGGAAGAGATAGGTAAGAGGTTAAAAGCTAATCCCGGGATCAAAGCAGTATTTACTACTCTTTGTGAAACTTCTACCGGAGTAGATAACGATATTGAAAAAATTGCCGGAGTAGTTAAGGAAACTTCCGCGGTTTTAGTAGTTGACGCGATCAGCGGGCTGGGCGCGATTGATTTAAAAACCGACGCCTGGGGAGTGGATGTAGTGGTTTCAGGTTCACAAAAAGGTTTAATGCTTCCTCCGGGATTAGGGTTTATTTGCGTTAGCCCCCGTGCCTGGAAATTAGTGGAAGCTTCTAAATCGCCGCGTTATTATTTAGATTTAAGAAAAGCCAAAAAGGCAATCGACAAAAACGATACTCCGTTTACATCATCGATTACTTTAATCATTGCTTTAAATGAATCTTTAAAATTGATGCGCGCCGACGGCTTGGAATATATTTTTGCCAGGCATAAAAAAATGGCGGATGCTGTGCGCGCTGCTGCCCTAGCTTTGGGTTTGGAATTATTCGCTCCCACGGCCGCTTCAGATGCCGTCACCGCCGTGAAAGTTCCTGCGGGCCTCGACGGTGAAAAATTAGTTAAAACCATGCGGGATACTTACGGAGTAACGATGGCCGGCGGCCAGGATGAGCTGAAAGGCAAAGTATTTCGCATCGCGCACATGGGTTTTATCAGTGAGTTTGATATTATTACCGGTTTATCTTGTTTAGAAAAAGTTTTTACGCAAATGGGTTACAAATTTACCTTAGGTGCGGGTATTCGCGCTGCTGAAGAGGTTTTTCTTAAATAAAGGCACCCGGCCTTAAAGGATAGGCCGGTGTGCGTTTTCTACGCAAGGAGTCAGCATGATTAAAATTTTAGTTAGCGATGCATTGTCAGAGGAAGGTTTGAAAGTATTTCAAGGGTCCAAAGAGCTTACTGTAGATGTAAAAACCGATTTAAAGCCGGATGCCTTAAAAGAAATCATTAAGGATTATGATGGCCTGGTTGTGCGTAGCGCAACCAAAGTGACCAAAGAGATAATTCAGGCAGCGACTAAACTTAAAGTTATCGGCCGGGCTGGTGTGGGCCTGGATAATGTAGACTTAGAAGCAGCTACGCAAAAAGGGATCATTGTGATGAATACTCCGGGTGGCAACACGATCTCTACTGCGGAGCATACTTTTAGCATGATTTTAGCTCTTTCGCGCAATATCCCTCAGGCAAACTCTTCAACTAAAAAAGGAGAGTGGAAACGCTCTAAATTTATGGGAGTTGAGCTTTATAGTAAAACCCTGGGAATTGTAGGTTTTGGCCGGATTGGTTCGGAAGTGGCCAAACGGGCTAAATCATTCGGGATGAAAGTTTTAGCGTATGACCCGTTTTTATCCGCGAAAGTTGCTGAGAGTATCGGAGTAGAAATTGCCGAGTTAAAAAAAGTGCTAATGGAATCTGATTATATTACTGTGCATACTCCGCTGACTGAGGAAACCCGGCATATGATTTCTGATGAGCAATTTGCGATGATGAAAAAAGGTGTGCGGATAATAAATTGCGCCCGCGGCGGAATTATTGATGAGCCGGCTTTAATTAAGGCATTGACTGATGGTAAAGTTGCCGGGGCGGCGATGGATGTTTTTGAAAACGAGCCGCTGGCTGCGGATAACCCATTTCTGAAACTGGATAATGTTGTGATCACTCCGCATCTGGGCGCTTCTACTGAAGAGGCTCAGGTTAATGTGGCTATTGAAGTCGCGGAAATTGTCCGCGATGCCCTGCTGGGCCGGGGAATTCGTAATGCCGCTAATTACCCCTGCTTGGAAGCTGAGGTTTGTAAGATCCTTAATCCTTATATTAATCTGGCTGAGAAATTAGGGATGTTTACCGCGCAATTAGTCGAAGGCAGATTTCAGGAGTTAAATATAAATTACAGCGGGGAGATCACCAAATATGATTTAAATTCAGTAACCATGGCTTTAGCTAAAGGCGTTCTTTCTCCGATACTAAAAGAGACGGTAAATTTTGTCAATGCCGTATCTTTGATTAAAGAGAGAGGCATTCAATTACGAGAATCAAAATCAGCCCAGGAAGGTGAATTTGTCAATCTGATCCAATTGGAAATTAAGACGAATAAAGAAACTAAGAGTGTTTGCGGCACACTTTCCAGTAATAAACAGCCGCGGATTGTAAAAATTGATGATTATTACCTGGAGTTATATCCGATCGGAGAGATGGTTTTCATCCGCAATTGGGATAAGCCGGGTTTAATCGGCAGCCTGGGGACATTCATGGGTAAAAATAAAATAAATATCGCGGCGATGACTTTTGGCCGGGATAAGCCCGGCGGTAAAGCCATCAGTATCCTGAATGTAGATAGCCAGGTGGGAGTAGAGATCCAAGAGGAAATAAAAAAACTAGAAAATATTTTAACGGTAAAAGTAATCAGGACCTGAGGGTATTAACTAGGAGTAAATATGGCGCCTAAACCGAAGATATATCTGCTGGATGTGACTAACCGCGATGGGGTGCAGACCTCGCGTATTTGTTTATCTAAACTGCAGAAGACAATGATTAACTGGTATCTGGATAAGATGGGAGTTTTCCAGTCGGAGTTTGGATTCCCGCTTACCCGCCATGAAACAAATTATCTGAATGCTAACCTGGAGTTAGCCAAATTAGGGGGTTTTGCAAATATCCGTTTAAGCGGCTGGTTACGCGCCACCAAAGAAGATGTCCGGGCGGCTTTTAAGCTTGTGCCGCATTTAAAATACCTTAATCTTTCTATTTCCACCAGCGACCAGATGATCGTGCATAAATTTAAAGGTAAACTTGATCATCAGACAGTAATCAAAGAAATGATTGAAGCGGTCAAGGAAGCTAAAGATTTAAAAGCCGAATCCGTGGGCGTTAATGCGGAAGATGCTTCGCGGACTAATATTGACTATCTGGTTGAGTTTGCGCTTAAGGCCAAAGAGGCCGGCGCTGACCGGATCCGTTATTGCGATACTTTAGGTTGTGATACTCCTTTTAGTATTTACGAGAGGATAAAGTTATTAGCCCAGACGGTTAAGCTTCCTATTGAGGTGCATTGTCATAATGATCTGGGTTTAGTCGTGGCTAATTCGATTGCCGGGGCCAGGGCAGCCAGCGATGCCGGTGTAGATTCATATATTAATACTTGTGTTAACGGGATGGGAGAACGCGCGGGTAATGCCGACCTGGTTTCGGTAATTTTGGCAATTAAATTCGGCCAGGGAATGCAGGATTATGTGTTAGATGAAAAAGTAGATTTAAAAATGGCCTGGAAGATCTGTAAATATGCTTCTTATGCTTTCGGGGTGCCGATTCCGATTAACCAACCCGGAGTTGGAGCCAATGCTTTTGCCCATGAATCGGGGATTCATGCCGACGGAGCATTAAAAGACCGGCGCAATTATGAACTTTATGATTACGAAGAATTAGGCCGCGGTGAGCCGGAGATAATCGAGACGGGCAGAAAAATTACCGCCGGAGAATATTCCGGGATCAAGGGATTCCGCAATGTTTACGAAAAATTAGAAGTTGCTTTTAAGGATGACGGGGAAGCTACGCGGATTTTAGAGTTAGTCCGGTACGCTAATGTGCACAATCAGAAACCATTAGTTGATGATGAGCTTAATTTTATTGCTAAGTATCCGGATATCGCGCATAAGATTTTCACTATGACGCCATAAAAAAAGGAAAAAATGAATACAGTTATTGTTGGAACACAATGGGGGGATGAGGGTAAGGGCAAGATCATTGATATTTTGTCGGAAAAAGTGGATTATATTGTCCGTTACCAAGGTGGCAATAACGCCGGCCATACCGTAGTTGTCGGCGAGAAAGAATATATATTCCACCTTATTCCTTCAGGTATATTACATCCCGGTAAGATCTGCTGTATTGGCAATGGCGTAGTCATTGACCCGCAGGTGCTTTTACGCGAGTTAGCGGATTTACGTAAGAACGGGGTTGATTTCAGTAAGCGTTTTAAGATTTCATCTTTAGCGCATTTAATCATGCCGTATCACAAAAATCTGGATCAGTTGCGGGAAGCTAAAAGAAAGAATAAAATCGGTACCACTGGCCGCGGTATCGGCCCGTGTTATGCGGATAAAATTAACCGCTGCGGGATCCGGATGATTGATTTATTGAATCCCGATATTTTCCGTGAGAAACTCAAAGATAACCTTAAGGAAAAAAATGAAATTTTCAGGAAAGTTTATCAGCATCCGGGTTTTAGTTTTAATAAAATCTATCGCCAATACTTAGAATACGGTAATATCTTTGCCGCCTATATTGCCAATACTGCTTTATTGTTGAATAAGGCAATTGATAATAAAAAAGATATTTTATTAGAGGGTGCACAAGGAACATTTTTGGATATTGATTTCGGGACTTATCCTTTTGTAACTTCTTCGTCAGCAACTTCCGGAGGAGCTTGTATCGGTACCGGTATACCTCCCGTTAAAATTGATAAGGTAGTCGGCGTATGCAAAGCCTATACCACCCGGGTTGGCGAAGGGCCGTTTCCTACAGAGTTTGCTTTGGCGTTTGGTGAATTTATGCGTGGCCGCGGGCGTGAATTTGGCGCGACTACCGGAAGGCCGCGCCGATGTGGTTGGTTTGACGCGGTTATGTCCCGGGAAGCGGTAATGCTTAATGGGATTAGCCAGCTGGCGATGATGAAGATCGATGTGCTTGATGGTTTAAAAAAGATCAAGATTTGTACTGCTTATAAGTATAAAGGTAAGATCTTTAAAGAATTTCCCCATGATTTTGAAGTATTAAGTAAGGCCACTCCAATTTATAAGGAGATGGCGGGTTGGCCGCATCAGGACAATAAGCCTAGTTCTTATAAGGAGTTGCATCCTAATGCCCGGGCTTATCTGGCACAGTTACAGTCATTACTGAAGGCTAAAATAACTATGGTTTCCATCGGCCAGGCCAGGAAAGATACGATCATTGTTTAGGGTTTAGGGCGACAAAACTCTTGACTAGAATAGCCGGTTATGTTATATTTAAAACTCAAATAAAAAATAGATAAATAGCTATAGCCAAGGAGAGGTAAAGATGAAAAATAACTTATTTAAAGCCACGTTAGTCTTATTTTTAACTTTAAGTTTAGCCGGCTGCACTTTTATTTTTCAAAAAGGCAGGCGTTCGGATGCTCAAAAGATTGAGGAGCTAAGCGCGCAGTTGGATGAATTAAATAACGCCAAAAGCATGCTGGAACAGAAACTTGGCCAAGAGATAGACGATAAACAGGTTAAACTGCAGATGATGGAAAAAGGTTTAGTGATCACCGTTGTCGGCGACCTTTTATTTGATTCCGGGAAAGCTCAGATCAGATCCGAGGCTTACCCTTTGTTAGACAAAGTGTCGGCGGTATTAAAAGATAATATGGCTAAATTTAATGTAGGCATCGAGGGCCATACGGATA
>JAQTRA010000149.1 GCA_028712045.1 Candidatus Omnitrophota bacterium
TAAAGAGGTTGAGGACGGATTGTATGTTTCTGATGGTCCGAATGCCTGTTCTAAGCTTATTTCAGCGGCTTGTGATGCCGGAGTAAAAATATTGAATATGACTAAGTTTGACGACGTAGTTTTGCGTAATAAACGGGTTGAGGGTGTGGTGATTAACTGGACACCGGTTTCAGCGTTGCCTAGGCCTATTGCTTGCATGGATCCTATTTGTTTAGAATCTAAATTGGTTATTGATGCGACAGGCCATGATGCTTGTGTGTGTAGAAGCCTGGAGAAACGAAAATTGTTGAGCATGGAAACATTTGGGGCTATGGATGTAAATGTTTCTGAAGATGCAGTGGTTGACAAAACTGGAGAGATTTATCCGGGGTTGTTGGCTTCTGGTATGGCAGTTTCGACTGTTTACGGCTTGCCACGCATGGGCCCGACATTCGGAAGCATGCTTTATTCCGGGAAGAAAGTTGCGCTTAAAGCTAAGGAAATGCTTTTAGCTAAGTAAACAGGAAAAAGTTAAGCAGTTGGGGACGTGCGAAAAGGGGACACCCTGTTTAGGGTGTCCCCTTGGAGGACGTCCCCTTTTTTTGTTAGTTAGATTTTTGATCCTCTTGCGTCTATTGTGGCAGGAGGTGGCAAATGAAAAAAATAGTTATTTGTTTTACAGTGGTTTGTATTTTTATCATGGCAAGAGCAGCAGGCGCGCAAGATTTAGCCTGGGATAGTATTGGCAGGGAAAATTCTAATGCTCAGGTAGTTCAGGTGCATCCTCAGGATAGCAAAATTATTTTTGCAGGCATTCCCGGTAATATTATAAAAACTACTGATGCCGGCAAAAGTTGGCGTAATGTATTATCCATCTGGTCTGGCGCGCGTAATATCAATGCGATTGTATTTAACCAGGTTAATGCAAATATTCTTTACGCAGCTACGGATAATGGTTTGTATTGTAGCAAAGATATGGGAGAGCATTGGGAAAGAATTTTTCGGGGCAAAATTAATTTGGAGAAACAGTGTACGTCTGTGCTTGAGGTTAATAATACTTTATTTGTCGGCACAAAAGCCGGCCTGTTTATAAGCAGAAATGGCGGTAGTTTTTGGTGTAAAGAAAATGGTAAAATTGGGAGTAATGCCATACTGAATATTGATGCAAACTTTAAATCTTCCGAAATAATTTATTTAGCGGCGGCAAGCGGAATATTCAAATCACTGGATACTGGCAATACCTGGGAGCTTATTTTTGCCCCGAATTTAAGCCGTATTGATCCAGGCGAATCTCCCCTTGATGAAAATAAAGATGAGTATGAAAAAAGTTCGGATATACATTATGTTAAAGCAGGTAAAGATACTGAGATGCTATATTTTGCTTGCGCTAAAGGTATTTATAAAAGCCCGGATCAAGGTAAAACCTGGGAAAAGTTAACTGAGTACGGGTTGCTTAACCGAAACGTAGAAATGTTTGCTATTTCGGACAAAGAGCAGATTTTTGCATTAACTAATTCCGGAGTTTTTGTTTATCAAGATGAGCATTGGGCTGATCTATCATCCAGGTTAACTATAAATCTGCATTACCTTGTTTTAGGCCAGCAAGATAATATCTATGTTGCCGGAGAAAAAGGGATATTCAAAGCCGGCTTAAAAGATTTATCAATGACTAAACGCCGGGAGTTAATTGATAGTTATATTAAGCATGAACCAAAGATAAAGGATGTACAGCTAGCGGCGATAAAATTTGCTGAAGTCAGCCCGGAAAAAATATCTCAATGGCGAAAGCAGGCAACTCTAAAAGCCGCATTGCCGCAACTAAGTATGGCAGCTGGCCGCAATACAACTGACCTTTGGCATTGGGAGACCGGGTCTAGTGCTGTTGGCCAAAGTGGCGATGATCTTTTGAGGCGGGGCCGCGATAGCATAGATTGGGATGTAACTTTAAGCTGGGACTTAGGTGAGCTTATCTGGAATAATGATCAGACAAGCATCGATGTGCGTTCAAAGTTGATGGTGGAGTTGCGTAACGATATCTTGGACCAGGTAAATAAGCTTTATTTTGAGCGCTTGAGAGTTAAGTCAGAACTGGATAATTTAGCAATTGAAGACAGGAATAAGAGGTTTGATAAAGAGCTGAAAGTCGAAGAGTTAACCGCTTCATTAGACGCGCTTACAGCCGGATATTATTCAGAACAGTTGTGTAAGCTAGCTTCTAAATAATGCTCTAAATGCCTCTGCTGGTTTTCTCGCTCAAGTCGATTTTTTAACGCCAATGATCTTTCGCATTCCGGTGGCTGCGTTTGATTCCTGGCTTTCGCTTCGGTACGAAGATTTTCGCCGTGTGCTTCGGCTTACGTCTCGCTGCGGCTGCAGTACTTACGTAAGTAATAGCTTGCCTACGCTCGACGTAATTCCTCGCACATATTGGCGAAAATCTTCTAATTGTGCCTTCAGCAAAAGCCAGGAATCTTACAAGTTAGCATAATACTAGCGGGTGACTGTCGAGACAGAGCCCTTGCCGCGCGCAACGCAAGTGAGCACGGCGAGGTGGATCGGCAGGCAGGACCCGCGTAATGCAGGATCCGCCTAACTCTGATTTTTCTTGCAATCATCCTGTCTTTATGATAATTTAAATAATCTCCAAATCTTATTAACCCTTCTAAAATTAAGGATAAAATTATGAGCGTTCATCACTTCACCGATGCTAATTTTAAGAAAGAAGTTATCGAATCGGATTTGCCGGTTTTAGTTGATTTTTGGGCTTCCTGGTGC
>JAQTRA010000150.1 GCA_028712045.1 Candidatus Omnitrophota bacterium
CGTATATGCTGTCTTTCGGTTATCCGGGCGTCTCTTGGGAGTGGGAGGTATTTGCTGTTAAATTGCACTGGCTACCTCCTCCGTAGAAAGTTCGTCTACGTGTTCAGGTTCGCCAACTGAACACCAGAGAGTAGCGAAAAGTAGAATGATAGGTGCAAAGGGTAGGAGCAATAACCTATAGGAAACTGCTCTTTTGAGAAAGGATTGTCTGACAATACGACTATTTTCTCGTGATTTTAAATAAAAAACCCCCATTTCCGGCTCCTTTCGGAACGGCTATGGGGGGCTTAAACTTTACTGTTTATTATTGCTCTAACCTATTGGTATGACTTGATTAAGATATATTATAGGAAGTAGACCTATAGGGAGAAATCAAGCAAAAAGTACCAAAAAGTAGTTGTTTAAGCCGGGTTTTAAGGTTAGTTTTCTAAGCGAATTAAATAGATCCGACCCCAATTATTTGGTTGGGTTGTCAATGCGGGAACTGATTATATATTGCCCACCTTGGATTCTGATGGCTGATCCGGTAGTTATCCCTTTAGCGATTAAGTTCCGGGCTTTAGCCAGAATCCGGCTAAATGTTTGCTGAGATATGCGCATAGATTTAGCTGCCTCTTTTTGGCTTAAACCCTGATAATCTGCCAGGCGCAAAGCCTCAAATTCATCCATTTTTAGCCCTACTTCATCTGGCCTGCCGGGTTTGCCTCGGGGGCTAAATTGGCTGATTTTAGGGTCAACTTTTACTATTCTGTATTTTTTGGGCCTGCCTCGGGGTCGCATTTACCTAGTTTTACCTATCTTTAACGCCCAGGTTATTATGAGTACCTACTTATAAATACTTAGTTTTTAGGGCCTACTTTTTGTTTAAGCAGGCCCTAAATTTATATTTTGTAAGCTTTATCGCCTTGCCTTACTCTGGAGGCAACTTGCAAGCCAATTTCATCGCCTTTTTTTGCTGTTTGTATCTCTACCCGGTCTATCTGCATTGAGGCTACGATTTGAGTTAAATCTGTGGTGTGGCCCTTGATCTTAACTGTCTCCCCTGCTGCTAAAGGAGCCTTAAGTTTGATCACTGCAGCCTGGACATGCGGGAAATAATGCGTAACTAGGCCGATGAGCTTACCTTCAATTTTAGCTATTTTTTTTGCTGGAGAGCGTTTCTTTGCGGCAGGTTTTCTTCTAACAACCTTCTTAACTACCTTCTTCGCAACCTTCTTTTTTGCTACTTTCTTAGCTTTTTTAGGAGCTTTTTTTAAAGTTTTTTTAGCCGCTTTCTTGATTTTCCCTTGCGCTTTGCGCAAGGATTTCGCTATATTTTTACGGGTGCTCAACTTTCTTTTCAAAGCCATAGCGACACCTCCTTATAGGATTATAATATGACCTTTTCAGAAATCTCTGAAATAACTGGTATGCGGCAATATACGCCTAAAGCTGCCTGCATAATTCCCCAGATCGATATTAAAAGGAATATGGCATAACCAAAAATACCAATTAACCATCCGAGTAAAGGAATGATTGAAAGTATAAATGCTGCAACTTCCAGCACAAAAAGCACCAATCCTTGCTTGGCATGGTAAAGCGCAAACTTGTTATCTTTCTTTAAAACCAAAGAGATTATACAAAGAAAAGATACATACGAAATTATAGCGAAAAATTTGCCATCGCGGATTTCTGCTTCGTTTTGTCCGGATTCAGCCATTATTTATTAACCTCGAGTAAAGAATCTACCGCCCCGTAAGGGTTTAATTGGGTTAAGGGATTTGCCGGATCTTCTGTCCAATTGCCATCAATTACAAAACGATACCGGTATTTGCCGTGGTTTAAGCTTAAGCATTTACTCCAGCAGCCGTTAGTGCGTTCCATGCGGCTGGAGTCATCTAATTTCCAGTTGTTAAATTCACCGGCTAAATAAACTTCTTTTGCCTCAGGTGCGGTTACTTTGACTGTGATGGTCTGTAATTTAGGCAAGGTTTCTTTAAGAATTTCTTTCATGCGTTTTTCCAGGGTTTTCTCTAAAGCCAAAGATGGCGTAGGTGTATTTTCCTGGGTAATAATTTCCCGCGAAAGAGAAAAATAATCTTTTGCTCCACGGCAATATTTATCATAGGCTAAGATATTTAAACCTTCATTCTGTGCTTCTTTTAATTTTACGTTTACGTGGATGATATTAGAAAACATTTTGTTTTTATAATCTGTTTTAATTTTCTCCAGCATCTTAAATGAATGCTGTAATCTGGAATCAAAGTTAGTTACCAATACCCTAAAGTCAACGCTGTGGGTTAAGCGTTCTTTAACCAAATTTATAATACTGCTTAATTGGCCTAAGCCTTCCAAAGAAAATCTGCTGGCTTCAACCGGGATAATGATTTCACTGGCTGCGCGGATAGCGTTAATCGTCAGGATCCCTAAATTTGGCGGGCAATCAATTAAAATGTAGTCATAATTTCCACCGAAGTTCTTTAAAGTGTCCCAAAGCCGGGATTCTCGGCCAATTTCTCCGCTAAGCTCCTGCTCTAAGGTACTTAAAACCAATGAAGATGGCGCAATATCAAAATTACCGGCTAAATTCTGGATGATTTCATCAAGCTTGGCTTTTTTGTGCGCAATTTTAGACAATACATTGTAGATACTTAAATCTGCTTTAATATTTAAGCCGCTGGTGTCATGTGCTTGCGGATCAAGGTCAATTAACAGGACTTTGCGGTTGTTAACTGCTAAGGCCGCTGCCAGGTTAATAGATGT
>JAQTRA010000151.1 GCA_028712045.1 Candidatus Omnitrophota bacterium
CCTGGATTTCTTCGGAGAGCTTAAAAACTTTTACGGCAAGGTTGCTTTTAATGAACGTTCCCTGGTGGCCCAGGGCCTGAAGGCGGAAATCTTAGGTATACCCTTTGAGGTCAACCTGGGGATCAAGGATTTTAATACCCTGGCGTTTAATATCAACACCAGCTTAAACTTAAGCTTTTTGCCGGCTATCGCCAAGGAGAAGTTTAATTTTTCGCAAGTAAGCTCCGCGCTGGGCAAGGCGGATTTATTTATAAAACTGCATCCGGATGGAAAAGGTGGATGGGTGGTGCAGGGCAAGGCAGATATTACCGGCGCGGGGTTAAAGTTAGCTAAGTATAATGTCCTTGTGGAAAATATTTCCGGGGTGTTTGGATTTAGCCGGCAGGGCCTGAGCTGGACGGACGCGAAATTTAAATACCAGGGGATTGATTATGAGAGCAGCGGGGATCTGGATGATTTTTCCGCGCCCAACGTAAAACTGCAGTTATCTTCCCGGGATTTATCTTTGTCCGGTGCTTTTAGCGTTGTTGACAAAATAATTAAGATTACCCAGGCTAAGGGTAAATATTTTAATTCGCAGTTTTTAGCCAGCGGCAATATTGATAATTCCAATCCCGGGGCGTTAAAGGCGGATATCAGCGGAAAGATTGTGCTTGAGCTAGGGGATTTAAACAAGATATTCTCCAAGAAATATCTTGTCATAAGCAATATCCAGCCGAAAGGGCAGCTGGATACCCAGTTTACTTTTAGCGGCCCGGTTAATGATCTTAAAAATTGTTTTATTCAGGCAAAAAGCTCAAGCAGTAACCTTTCTTTTTACGGGTTAAACACCGGGGATTTCCTGCTGGATTATTTACAGGAGGAAAAAATAGCCAGGATAGTTTCGATGCGCGCTGCTTTTTATGAAGGTTTAATTGATGGTTCTGCTTCGCTTAACCTTGATTCGGCTAATCTGCCGTACCATATAGAGCTGAAGGCAGACGGGGTCAAACTGGAGAAGCTTAAACTGGATACGGCGTCTAAAAATAAAAATATCTCCGGTACATTTCAGGCTGAGCTTAAACTCAATGGTTTTTCCGGGGATTTAAATAAATTAAGCGGGGCGGGTAATCTTTCGGTTAAAGAGGGAAGGCTTTGGGAATTAAATTTACTACAGGGAGTGGGAAAATTGTTGTTTGCCAAAGACCTGGGGAGTATCGAACTTTCAGAATGCGCCTGTGCCTTTCTGGTACAGAATAATTCCGTTTATACGGACAATTTGGAATTAAAGGGGAATGTTGCGGAGTTTTCCGGTCCGCTAAGAATTGGTTTTAATGGTTCTTTAGAAGGTTCTCTGGAAGTGAATATATTAAGCGAAATGGTTCCTTTGAGCGGCACATTAAAGGATGTTACTACGGCATTTATTGGCGGGGTAGGTAAATTCGGGGTGATTAAATTGAGCGGCTCGCTTAAAGAGCCAAAATACCACTTTAAACCGATAGTCGCCAATATCGTTAAGGGGCTGACGGATATTATTTTTGGCAAACAACATTAGTTGTTTATGGTTAATGTGTTAAAAACTTTAAAGTTAATCAAAGAACAGGTTAAGGATTATATAGTCCCTTCGGTTACACAGATCTCCAGAAAACGCGACCCCTATCAGGTTTTAATTTCTTGTATACTTTCCCTGCGCACAAAAGATAAAACTACAATTCAGGCCAGCAAAAGATTGTTTAAGATTGCGGACAAGCCTAAAAGTATGCTAAAATTAACTGCTGGGGAGATCCAGAAACTGATCTATCCGGTAGGTTTTTACCGCAACAAGAGCAAGGTTATTTTGGGCTTAAGCAAAAGATTATTGGAAGATTATTCCGGCAAGGTTCCGGGTTCTTTGGTCGCGCTCTTAGGTTTAAAAGGGGTGGGCAGGAAGACAGCTAACCTGGTTTTAGGTTTGGGTTTTGGTATCCCGGCAATCTGCGTGGATACGCATGTGCACAGGATTTCCAACCGCCTGGGTTGGATAAAAACAAATAATCCCGAGGAAACAGAATTTGCCTTGCAAAAGATTATCCCCAGGGATAAGTGGATTGAATTAAATACTCTTCTGGTAACTTTTGGCCAGAATTTATGTTTTCCGGTTTCGCCATTTTGCAGTAAATGTAAGGTTAGAAGGTTTTGTAAAAGGCGCCAGGTAGTTAAATCACGTTAAATAAAGGGAGAGAAAAGATGCCTTTCAATAAGATTATTCTTGCTGAGAAAGATATTCCCAAGCAGTGGTATAATTTGGCTGCGGATCTGCCTGGCCCGCTGCATGCGCCTTTAGGCCCGGATGGCCAAGCGCTTAAACCTGCGATGCTGGCTAAGGTTTTTCCGATGAATATAATTGAGCAGGAGGTTTCAACCAAACGCTGGATCGATATTCCCGAGGAGGTATTAAAACTTCTTTCTTTGTGGAGGCCTGCTCCGCTCCGCCGCGCCCTGGCGCTGGAGAAATACTTAAAAACTCCTGCCCGCATTTATTATAAAGATGAAAGTGTCAGCCCTGCCGGTAGCCATAAGCCGAATTCTGCAGTAGCTCAAGCCTGGTATAATAAAAAATTCGGAATCAAGCGTTTAACTACGGAGACCGGGGCGGGGCAGTGGGGAAGCGCTATTGCCTTTGCCTGTAATTTAATCGGCCTTGAGTGTAAAGTTTATATGGTGCGCATCAGCTTTGACCAGAAGCCAATGCGTAAGACAATGATGCAGGTCTGGGGCGCA
>JAQTRA010000027.1 GCA_028712045.1 Candidatus Omnitrophota bacterium
AACTGCGCTGGGGTTTAAATTGCCTCTTGCCTGAGGATATTAAAATAACGCGGATTAAAGTCGTGTCTTGGGATTTTAATAGCCGTTTTTCGGCAAAATCAAAAATTTACCGTTATACGATTTTAAACCGAAAGTATTCCTCGGCTCTTTTATCTAAACGGGTATATTTTTATCATTATCCGCTTGATCTGGCTTTAATGCGTAAAGAGGCAAAGGTTCTTTTAGGTAAACATAATTTTAAGTCTTTTCAGGCAGTGGACAATCGGTTCAGGAATCCGATACGCACGGTTAAACGGATTAAGATCAGCAAAGTTAAGAATCTTTTACAGGTTGATATTGAGGCGGATAGTTTTTTATATAATATGGTCAGAAATATTGTCGGCACGCTCTTAGAGATCGGAAGAGGAAGGTTTCCTAAGGGAAGCATGTTAAAAATTCTTCAATCCCAAGACCGCGCTCTGGCTGGCCCAACTTTGCCGGCAAAAGGGTTGTGTTTAGTTAAAGTAAGATATTGAAAATTTTAATTGACTTTATGTTTTATTTTGGTATAATCTATTTTCTATGAAAAAGACCTATACAGCCAAACAAGAAGACATTAAAATGCAGTGGTATATCGCTGACGCTAAAGGCAAAGTACTTGGACGCCTGGCGGCTAAGATTGCTTCTATATTAAGAGGCAAGCATAAACCGATTTTTACCCCGCATATTGATACCGGAGATGGCGTGATTGTGATTAATGCCAGCCTGATCAAGGTTACTGGCCGTAAACTTAAACAAAAAGTTTACCGCAGGTATTCTGGATATCCGGGTGGCCAAAGAGAAGTAACCTTAGAGGTGCTTTTAGCCAAATCCCCGGAAACAGTAATGCAGTTAGCGGTGTCGAGAATGCTTCCCGGTGGGCCACTGGGCAGGGATATGGTTAAAAAATTAAGGGTTTTTGCTGATGATAAGCATGATTTAACCGGCGTTAAGCCGCATGTTTTGGAGGTTTAAAATTTAAATGAATGAATTAGCTAAATATATTGCATTGGGTAGGCGTAAAGAATCAACTGCCAGGGTGCGGATGCAGCCGGGTAATGGCCAGATTACAATTAATAACCGGCCTTTTGATAAATATTTTTTACGCGAAACCGACCGGATTATAGTTAAGCAGCCTTTAGTGCTTACGGAAAGCGCAACTAAATTTGATATTTTTGCTAAGCTTGCTGGTGGCGGTATGACCGGACAGGCAGGAGCTTTGCGTTTAGGTATTGCCAGGGCGTTATTACTTGCGGATGCTAATTTTAAAGAAACCTTCCGCAAGAATGGTTATCTAACTCGCGATCCGCGAATGAAGGAGCGCAAAAAGTATGGCCAAAAGGGTGCGCGTAAGCGCTTCCAGTGGACAAAGAGGTAAGAGTAAAACTACCTCTTTTTGAAAAATAAAATTTAAAAAAAGTCCCGCTGGAAAGCGGGATTTTTTGTTTGTAGCCGGTTTTTTGTTTCCGTCGAGAAAAAAGCTTGACGGGAGATTGATTTTAATCTAATATGACTTAATTAATAATTAGGAGAAATAAATGCAGATTAATGTGGGAATAATTGGGGCAACCGGGCATACCGGCGCTGTATTAATTGAACTTTTGTTAAATCATCCGAATGTTAAAATTGTGCATATTTTTAACTCCGGCAAAAGCACGCAAAAGGCTCAGGTTATTTCGGATATATTTCCTAAATTTAAGCATCGGTTAGATCTAGTTTGCGCAAAACCCGACTGGCAAAAGATAAAGAAAGATTGCGATTTGGTTTTTCTGGCTTTGCCGCATACTGTCTCCATGAAATTTGTCCCTAAGCTTTTAAGTTTGGGCAAGAAGGTTATTGATTTAAGCGCGGATTACCGGATCCTTAATTCTATCGTCTATGAAAAGTTTTATAAGTTAGCCCACCTGGATAAGGCAAATTTAAAGAATGCGGTGTATGGCTTGCCGGAATTAAATCGGGCGAAAATTAAATCCGCAAAACTTATTGCTAATCCGGGGTGTTATCCGACCTCGGCGATTTTGGGATTAGCCCCGCTTTTGGCTATGGGCCTGGTGAATACGGATTCGATTATTATTGACGCTAAATCCGGGGTAAGCGGAGCAGGAAAGAAGCTGGAGAAAGAATATTTGTTTTCCGAAATTGACGGTGATTTCCGGGCTTATAAAGTTAATGTGCATCAGCATGCTCCGGAGATTAATCAGGTGCTCACAAAATTGTCCGGTAAAAAAATTAATGTGACATTTGTGCCGCATTTGTTGCCAATTGAAAGAGGTATCCTTTCGACTATTTACCTTAAAAAGGCTTCTTGTGCCAAGCCGGCTGTTAAAAACCTGGTGGAATTGTATAAGAAATTTTATAAAAATGAACCTTTTGTCCGGATTAAGCCGGATGGGATTTTCCCGAGGATTAAAGATGTGGCTGAAACTAATTTTTGCGATATCGGAGTTAAAGATTACGGCGAAATGATTATTGTTATTTCAGTAATTGATAATTTATTAAAAGGCGCATCTAGTCAGGCAGTGCAAAATATGAATATTATGTATAAACTGCCGGAAACTTCAGGGTTACTAAGAATATGAAACTAAAAGCAACTTTACCTCTTGGGTTTAAAGCGAACGGAGTAGCTTGCGGCTTAAAGAAATCCGGTAAATTGGATTTAGCTTTAATTTATTCCAAATTTCCTGCCGTAGCCAGCGCGAAATTTACCACGAATAGTATTATCGCGGCTCCGCTGGTTGTTTGTAAAAAGCATCTTTTGCAAACTAAAAAATTTCAGGCAGTGTTAGTTAACAGCGGTAATGCTAATTGTTTTACCGGTAAACCCGGAATAAAGGATGCTTTGGCCACAGCGGATTACGCGGCTAAAGAATTGAAAATTTCCAGCAGCAGTGTTTTAGTTAATTCTACCGGAATTATCGGCAAGAAATTAGATATTGCCAAGATTAAGCAGGCGATCCCCGGACTGGTTGCCGGATTATCCGGCTCAGGTATTCAAAAGGCAGAAAAAGCCATTATGACTACAGATACTTTTGCCAAAGAAGTAACGGTCAGCTTAAAGATCGGCAATAAACTGGTAAATATTTGCGGTATTGCCAAAGGCGCCGGGATGATTGCTCCGCATCTGGCAACCATGCTTTGTTTTATTATGACTGACGCGGATATTACTAAAAGTGCTTTGGATAGTTCTCTGGCAGCTGCGGTTAGGGATTCATTTAACTGCATAACGGTTGATGGTTGCATGAGTACCAATGATACGGTATTGGTTCTGGCCAATGCCGCTGCCGGTAATAAAGTTATTGCGCAGGGTAAAGATTTAGTTGCTTTTTCTAAGGCGTTGGAATCAGTTTGTTTAAAGTTAGCCAAAATGGTAGTTCAGGATGCCGAGGGCGCGACTAAATTTATCCAGATTGATGTTTGCCAGGCCAAGGATTTTAATGAAGCAAAAAAAGTAGCTTTAAATATTGCGAATTCAGCGCTTTTTAAAACTGCAGTATTCGGCGAGAATCCGAATTTTGGCCGGGTAGCTGCTGCGGTGGGAGCAAGTAATATTAAGATTAAAGAAGAGCAGTTAAAGATAAAGTTAGGCTCGTTAAAAGGCAAGCAAGTAAAACTGTTGGTTACGCTTTCTCGTGGCCAAGCTAAGGCCACGGTGTTTACTTCAGACCTTACTTGTGAATATGTTAAAATTAACGCAGAGTATAACTAGAGAGGAACAATGGAAGACGCAATTAGAAAAGCCGATGTTTTAATTGAAGCATTACCCTATATAAAAAGATTCCATAAGAAGGTAGTGGTTATTAAATACGGAGGAAGTATCCTGGGAGATGAGAATATCCGTGCGGGAGTCTTAGAAGATATTGTTTTTTTGAGTTTTATGGGTTTACGGCCGGTCTTAGTCCATGGCGGCGGCCCGAATATCAGCGAACGTATGCGCGCATCAGGAAAGAAAACAGAGTTTGTCGAGGGTATGCGGGTTACCGATGAAGAAACCCTGCAGATGGTCGAGGAAGAATTACTGGTTTTAAATGAATTAATTGTGAAAGAGATCGGCCAGTTAGGCGGTAAAGCCATAGGCTTAAATGGTAAAAATGAAGATTTGATCCAGGTTGAAAAAAAGAAAATTAAAGATGGTTTAGTTGATATTGGCTTAGTCGGCCAGATCAAAACTATAAATACTCAACTTTTAGATAGCGAACTAAAGAAAGATAAAATAGCCGTGGTCTTACCGATGGGCAAAGGAAAAGATAAAAAAACTTACAATGTAAATGCTGACGAAGTTGCTGCGAGTATCGCGGTGAGCATGTTGGCGGAAAAGTTTGTCCTGTTAACTAATGTTAAAGGAATAATGCGTAACGCCGAAGATCCGCATTCATTTATTTCTACTTTAACCACGCAAGAGATTCAGGGGTTAATTGACAGCAAAATTATTCAACAGGGGATGATCCCTAAGGTGAATGCCTGCGTGGAAGCATTAAACGGCGGTGTGAAAAAAACACATATTATTGATGCGCGGACACCGCATGCGTTACTTCTGGAAATTTTTACTGACCAGGGAATTGGAACTGAGATTATAAAATGAAAGTAGAAGAAATTTTTCAGGTTTATCAGGATAATATAATGCCTACCTATAATAAGGTGCCGTTAATTTTCGTTAAAGGCAAGGGCTCCAGGCTCTGGGATATTAACAGTAAAGTTTATCTAGATTTCTTTCCGGGCTGGGGCGTAGGTAATCTCGGGCATTGCCATCCTAAGGTAATGCAAGGGGTGCGGGATCAAATCGGCAAATTAATTTTTATCCCGAATAATTATTATCATCCTTTTCAGGCCCGGTTAGCTAAGGAGTTGGTTTATTGCAGCTTCCCCGGCAAGGTATTTTTTGCTAACTCTGGCGCTGAAGCAAATGAAGCCGCAATCAAATTGGCGAGAAAATTCGGGCGGGGTCGGCATGAAATTATTACTTTTGAGAATGCTTTTCATGGCAGGACGCTGGCGACACTAGCCGCCACCGGCCAAAAAAAATATCAGAGTGGTTTTGAGCCGATGCCTGAAGGTTTTAAACAGGTGAAATTTAATGATCTGGTTGCAGTAAATCAGGCAATTACGCCTAATACCGTGGGAATCATACTTGAGCTTATTCAGGGTGAAGGCGGAGTAAACGTCGCTAGTGCTGATTTTGTCCAGGGTTTAAGAAAAATTTGCGATGAAAAAAAATTACTTTTAATTATTGATGAAGTACAAACCGGTATCGGCCGCACAGGTAAAATGTTTGGTTATCAGAATTACGCGGTTATGCCGGATATCCTGACTTTAGCCAAAGCTCTAGGCGGTGGTTTGCCTATCGGCGTAATGATCGCTAAAAAAGAAATTAGTGATCTTATAACTCCTGGAATGCATGCTTCTACATTTGGAGGCGGGCCGGTAATTTGCAAGGCGGCTTTAGGAGTTTTAAAAGCAATCCAAAAGGAGAAACTGCTTAAGAATTGCCAAACTATGGGTAAATATCTTTTAGAAAAGTTAAATACACTCAAAAACAGCTATGCCGTGATTAAAGAGGCCAGGGGTATGGGTTTAATGTTCGGCTTAGAGCTAAAAATTGAAGGCAAGCCGATTGTCCAAAAATGCCTGGAGAATGGGTTATTAATTAATTGCACCCACGATAAAGTTTTAAGGCTGATGCCGGCATTGAATATAACTAAACCTGAGATTGATAAAGCCATAAAAATTTTAGAGGCTGCTTTAAAGGAGTGCGCATAATGAAAAAGGATTTGCTTTCGATTCAAGATTTGAGCCTGGCTGATATTAACGATATCTTTAAGCTTGCCGGAAAACTGAAGAAGAATAAAAATAAATTTGCTAAAACTTTAGCCGGAAAAAGTTTGGTTTTAATTTTTCAAAAGCCTTCTAACCGGACACGGGTTTCTTTTGAAGTCGGGATGTATCAGTTAGGCGGGCATTCTTTTTATCTGGCTCCGCAGGAAATTAATCTGGGAGTCAGGGAGTCGATCAAAGATGTCGCCAGGACACTTTCCCGGTATGTTGATGGGATTGTTTTAAGGACTTTTGAGCATAAAAATTGCTTAGATATGGCTTCTGCTGCGACTGTGCCGGTAATTAATGGCTTGTCAGACTTTTCGCATCCTTGCCAGGCATTGGCTGATTTATTTACAATTCAGGAAAAATTAAAAGTCCTTAAAGGTACCAGTTTAGCTTATGTGGGTGATGGGAACAATGTTTGTAACTCTCTGCTTTTTGCTGCGGCAAAAACAGGGATGCATATATCCGTAGCTACTCCTAAAGGATATGAGCCGGATAAGGAAGTGGTGAGACAAGCTTTGGTTATGGCTAAAGATACTGGTAGTCAGATTAAAATAACCGAGGATCCGTTTGTTGGGGTTAAGGGTGCGCAGGTAGTTTATACTGATGTCTGGGCGAGTATGGGCCAGGAAGAGGAAATTAATAAAAGAAAGATTATCTTTAAAGATTTTCAGATTAATGCTAAACTCTTAAGCAATGCAGCGCCGGGTGTTTTAGTAATGCATTGTTTACCCGCGCACAGGAACGAAGAGATCACTGATGAAGTTATGGATAGCAAAAATTCAGTTGTTTTTGACCAGGCAGAAAATAGAATGCACGTGCAGAAGGCGATTTTAATAAAATTGCTTAAGGGATAGATTATTTAAATCAGGAGAGAGAATGAAGAAAGTAGTATTAGCATATTCCGGCGGATTAGATACCTCATGTATTGTCAGATGGTTGAAAGAAAGAGGCTATGAGGTAATTTGTTTTGTTGCTGACCTGGGCCAGGGTTTAGGCCAAGGCGAAAGTTTCGAAGCAATTGAAAAACGGGCTTTGGCTGCCGGAGCTTCCAAGGTTTATATCCGGGATTTGCAGGAAGAATTTATCGATGATTTTATTATTCCGGCTTTAAAAGCAAATGCTGTTTACGAAGGAAAATATCTTTTGGCTACCGCATTAGGCAGGCCTTTGATCGCAAAATACTTAGTGCAGATCGCGCATAAAGAAAAAGCCAATGCTGTGGCGCATGGCTGCACCGGTAAAGGCAATGATCAGGTAAGGTTAGAGGTTGCTGTAGGCATACTTGACCCCAAGCTTGAAATTATCGCTCCGGTCAGAGAATGGGAATTTAAATCGCGGGATGAAGAAATTGAATATGCTTTAAAATATAATATTCCTATTGATGTAACCAAAAAGAAGCCTTACAGTGTTGACCGCAATATTTGGGGTATCAGCATCGAAGCAGGTATTCTGGAAAATTTGGAGCAGGAGCCTCCCGAGGATGCTTATCTAATTACTAAGAGCCCGTCGCAGGCATCCAGTTATCCGCGGTATATTGAGGTAACTTTTGAAAAAGGCATACCGAAAAAGATTGATGGGAAGGTTTATAAATTAAAAAATTTAATTAATTATTTAAACGAAGTTGGCGGCCAGCTTGGCGTAGGCAGGAGCGATATGGTGGAAAACAGGTTAGTGGGGATTAAGTCCCGCGAGATTTATGAAGCTCCTGCAGCCACTATTCTTTATACCGCGCATAAAGAGTTAGAAGCTTTAATTCTTGACCGGGAATTAGCGCATTTTAAGGAGATAATCAGCTTGAAGTACGCGGAACTGGTTTATTATGGCTTATGGTTTTCGGCTTTAAAAGTAGCTTTGGATGGTTTTGTGGAAAAAACGCAGAAGTTAGTCAGCGGCACGATAAAGTTAAAATTATCTAAAGGCAATGCTGTTGCGGTGGGCAGAAAATCCAAGCACTCGCTTTATAAAAAAGAATTAAGTACTTACGGCTGCGAAGATAAATTTGATCAGGGGTTAGCAGAAGGCTTTATTAAACTTTGGGGCATGCCTTATAAAAGATAGTGATATTGTAGCCGACGTTTAAACGTCGGCTACGAAGGAGAGCTTGATAATGTCTAAGAAACTTTGGGGAACAAGATTCACCAAGAAAACAAATATTTTAACGGATAAGTTTACTTCATCGATTATTTTCGATGAGCGATTAGCTAAGTTTGATATTATCGGCAGTATCGCCCATGCCAAAATGCTGGGAAAACAAAAAATAATTTCCGCAAAAGAAAGCCAGCAGATTATTAAAGGCTTAAGCTCTATACTTAAAGATGTGATCAGCGGTAAATTTAAGTTTGACCCTACGGCTGAAGATATCCATTCGAACATCCAGGAGTTATTAGCTAAAAAAATTGGCGAAGCAGCGGAGAAATTACATACTGCCCGTTCCAGAAATGATCAGATCGCTTTAGATATCCGAATGTATTTAAAAAGCGAAATTGATGATTTAATGGAATTTACCACCCAGTTACAGAAAGCCATATTAAAATTTGCCTCTAGTAATTTTAAAGTAATCATTCCCGGCTATACGCATTTGCAGATCGCCCAATGTGTACTTTTAGCCCACCATTTATTAGCTTATCTTGAGGGGTTAGAAAGAGACAAGCAAAGATTGTCAGATGCCAAAAAGAGAATTGACGCTATGCCGCTGGGCAGCTGCGCATTTTCCGGCACCGGATTAAATATTGACCGGGATTTTGTGAGAAAAGAGCTGGGATTTGCATCGCTTACGGCCAATAGCATTGATTCGGTAAGTGACCGGGATTTTATTATTGAAGTTTTGGCAGGCCTTTCCATACTTTCTGTGCATCTATCCAGGATAGCTGAAGATTTAATACTCTGGAGTACAAAAGAATTTAATTTTATTGATATCGATTTTTCATTTTGTACGGGATCCAGTATTATGCCGCATAAAAAGAACCCGGATATCCTGGAATTAATCCGGGGATCGGTGGGTAAGATACAAGGAGACCTTTCCAGTGTTTTAATTCTGATGAAAGGCCTGCCATCGTCATATAACCGGGATTTGCAACTGGACAAACCGCCTCTTTTTGATGCCATCGATACGATTAAAAATATTTTAGAGATTTTTACCACTCTTTTTGGCAGTATTGTTATTGAGAAGGAAGCGATTGCCAGTAAGGTGATGGATGAGTCATTGTTTTCAGTGGATATTGTGGAGTATTTAATTAAAAAAGGGGTGAGTTACCGCAAGGCGCATGATATTGTCGGTGCAATGGTCAGAGATTGCCTGGATAAAGGTAAAAATATTTCGGCTCTTTCTTTAGTCCAGTTAAAAAAATACTCGCCGCATTTTGGTTTAGAAGTTAACAATATCCTTAATGCCTGGGCTTCCGTAAACCTGAAACAATCTTTCGGGAGCACTAATCCCGGGTTAGTGAAGAAACAGATAGCTGCCTGGCTCAGGCGGTTAAAATAAGGTATAAGTTTTATGCACGAATTTCTTTATAAGAATAACCAGCTTTACTGTGAAAATATTTTAGCTGAAAAATTAGCTAAAACGTATGGCAGTCCGCTTTACGTTTATAGCTATGCCACGCTGGCGGATCATTTTATCAAACTACGTAATGCTTTTACTGCGCTTAATCCGCTGATCTGTTATTCCGTTAAAGCCAATTCTAACCTGGCGATTCTTAAAGCTTTAGTTAATCTGGGCGCGGGATTAGATATTGTTTCCGGAGGAGAGTTAACCCGTGCGCTTAAGGTAGGATGTTCGGCGAAAAAAATTGTTTATGCTTCCGTAGGCAAGACGGATTCCGAGATTGCCAGGGCGATAAGCAAAGGTATCTTATTTTTTAATGTGGAATCTTTGCCGGAATTAATTAATATTAACCGGATTGCCCAAAGTTTAAATAAAGTTACCCAAGTTGCTATCCGGATAAATCCTGATGTTGAGGCAAAAACCCATAAATTTATCACTACCGGAAAGATTACTAATAAATTTGGTATTGATTTAGACAGCGCGTATAAAATATTGTTAATGCGCGGTAAGTTCAGGTATGTGCGTATTTGCGGTTTGCATATCCATATTGGTTCTCAGATTACGCAAAGTGAACCTTTTGTCGCGGCAATTAAAAAGGTTTCCAATTTTATTAACAAGATCAAGATTAAGGGTGTTTGCTTAGATTATCTGAATATCGGAGGCGGCCTGGGGATTATTTATGATAATGAAAATCCTCAGAGCGCGCAAATTTACGCTAATCAGATTACTCCGCTTTTAAAGAAGACCGGCTTAAAGATTATTATGGAGCCGGGCAGGTTTATTGTGGGTAATGCCGGTATTCTAATTACCAAAGTCCTGTATATTAAGAAAACCCCGAAGAAGAAATTTATTATCGTGGATGCGGGAATGAATGATCTGATCCGTCCGGCACTTTACGGGGCATATCACAAAGTTATCCCATTGGTTAAGATTGCTCAAACTGAAAAAGCAGATGTAGTCGGCCCGATCTGCGAAAGCGGTGATTTTCTGGCTAAGGCAAGAATGATTGCCAAAGTTAAAGTGGGTGATTATCTAGCGGTAATGAGCGCCGGAGCATATGGTTTTAGTATGTCTAGTAATTACAACTCCCGTTTAAGGGCAGCTGAGGTTATGGTGGCTAATAATAAAGTTTTTGTAATCAGAAAAAGAGAAGAAGCCCAGGATTTAATGCGAAATGAAATTATCCCAAGTAGTTTTACTAAGTGCTAAAAATGAAAAAGATCAGCTTTACTAAAATGGTTGCTTCCG
>JAQTRA010000152.1 GCA_028712045.1 Candidatus Omnitrophota bacterium
CCAGGCCTACCAGAAATCCTTCAAAGAAGGCGAATACAATATTAAAGAGCAGGTTTATTATTTGGGCGCTCAGACTATTAGAAATTATATGAGCGGAGGGATAGCTTTTGGCGATATTGCCAATACTATCGCCAGTTCAGCCATCAGTTCAAAAAGAGACATGTTCGGAGTTAAGAATTTAATCGAATTATTTATTTCTGGAAATAATACTCAAGACCCTTTTAATATTCAGATTAGCCGCAGAGGATTCTTGAGGGTTGCCGGGGGCGCCGCCGTAGCCACGGCAGCGGCATTAAATCCGACAGCAGCTGCAGCATTAGAGCTGGCAGCTGCCAGATCAAGGCCGGCAAGGAGAAGCAGTAAACAGTCAGAGCGAAACGAAAAAACAAAAAATTCTTATGAAATACCAGTTGATGCCCAATATATTTCTAAACTGCAAGCGGGGTTAAGCGCGCAGTTGAGGGAAATACCGCCAGAGGCTTTAAGAGAGTTTATTGAGTATTCTAACAGCGCAGTTAGCCAGAAGTTTATTGGATTAGCCTATGCGCTACTGAATAACCAGGGGTTGTATTCCAATAGACAGAAACAGTATAAAGTACTTTTTTTCCCGGGCTTAAAGACGGTTTCCGGCCAGGGAATAGTTTTAGAAGATTTAGGTTTAATTGTTTTAGGCCGGGATATTTTCCAGTGGCTTAAAGCGGGTATCCTAGAGAAATGGTTGGCTATCAAAATTTTACAAGAAGTTACCCGCGCCAACTATA
Organism: Candidatus Omnitrophota bacterium; assembly: GCA_028712045.1. The sequence goes on from JAQTRA010000152.1 coordinate 762, forward strand.
AAGGAAGGATGTTTTTAGAAAACGAAATAAAGGTCCATCAGGTTACACTAGCCGCTATGGAAAAGATTGAGGGAATACCTTTGGGATGTATCGAGGCCGAAAGAAAACTTTTATCTACGTTTGAATCAATTGTTAAAAATCCGGTCAATGCAGAATCAGTGATGTATAAATTCGCAGTTGGGACCCTCCAAGGGATAAATTATGATGAAAATATCAGGATTACTATACCCCAAGAGCGAGGTGACCCCAAAGGCGGAATTACTATCATAACTTTGAAGTTAGGGCCCAGGCCAGCTACATTCGGGATTACTCCTGATGGAACATTAGGAGGAGTCACCGAAGCATGGTTGCAAGACGTAAAAACAAATAGCCTTTTTAATATTCAGAAAGATTTTATGTTTGCTTTGTCCGCGAGTGTGCCTAATGCCCGCTCTGGCCTTGATGCGGAAGAATCATTGCGCGCTTCTAGTGCCATAAGTAATCAATCCCTGTTGCCAATTGCTTATTATGACCCTGACCGGAATAAAGCCATGGATTTCTTAAAGAAGGATACTTCTGCCTGGGTTATTTTTTCAGATATGCTTAAATTAAGCCTCCGGAATGATTATTACGGCATGAATATTTCCGATATTTTTATCGCCGACGCAATCCGGATCACCAAGGAAACTTTAGGGCTACGTGGCTGGATAGGTTTTCGTTTGGGAGACAGATCCGATGAAATTGCCATGGTTTTATCCGGCTCTTTAAAGCCGGAAGAAGTAAAAAGCGTGCTGCAGGATATTCAAAAACAGATCAAAAAAGAATACTCAGGTTATGGTATTGCCAGGTTACCTGATGGCTTAGTTGATAAAATTAAAAATGCTGATGGTATGCGCATGGTCCAGAGTACTTCCCGAGAGCGCCAGGATGGCAGCGCTGAAGGTATAACTACTGCGTTATTTATAAAAGATAAGGGGGACGCCAGCGGGCGCTTAACCCTGGACAAGATACTCAAAGAATCTAATCAAATTGCGGGGTTAGGCGAAGTCGAAGAAGCCTTACCTCCCTATCTGCCGGCGGGAGCTGCCCGGCTTCAAGGGGAAGGGACGATTGAAAATAAATTTGAGTTTTCTTTAAAAGAAGCGGAAATTTTTCAAAGAGTAGCTAAGCAGGCTGGGCAAGTAATCGGCGTAGATGGGTTAAATGAAAAACCGCAAACCAAAGCAGGGACCAGCCTTTATGATTCTGAACCGTTAAAGCTCAAGGAATACATAAACGTATCCGAGAAATCTTTGCAATCTTTAAGGGAATTTGTCAGAGCCCGCTATGGTGTAAATGAAGCTAAAAAAATACAACTCGACGATGGTTACGCTGCGTTTATGCGCCGGAATTTATACGAGGTTTTAGAATATGCATTAGAAAAATCTAAATCCGCGGATAGTTTTATCTTTACCGTCAGAGGCCCCCCGGATAATTTTTACATTATTACCGCAGCCCAAGGAAAGTGGCAGATTACCGCAGTCAGGCAGAATATATTAACTGCTCAGGGCTCAAGCTTAGAGAAAGATTTTTTGAGCATTGTCCAGGCCTCCGGAAGAGGCTTGCGCGCCGAGGGGAAATATCCTTTTAAAGTGATTAATGATTTTGAAGAATTAGGGCATTATTTTGGCAATCAACTTATTAAGCTGGATAATATTAATTTAACGGAGGCTTTTAATGCCCAGTTAGATAAAAATAAAGGACAGGGTGGGCTTTTGAGCGAACAATCTATTGGTGCAGCTCTTAGCGAAGCCAGTAAAAATATAAGCAATCTGCTTAGCGAAAAGGGGTTTGGTTTTTCAATAAACTTTGAAGCAGTTTCGGTTACCAGCGATGATTTTCTGGAACAAAAAAATCAGCCTAATGCTGAGGTGATTAAAGAGACTTTAAATATCATCGAAAAACTTAATGCTGCCCGCGAGGTGGTGAA
>JAQTRA010000153.1 GCA_028712045.1 Candidatus Omnitrophota bacterium
GAAGCACTGACCGGAAAACCCTTTGCCAAATACTGGATTCACCACGGCCTCTTGACGATAAACGGGCAGAAGATGGCCAAGTCATTGGGGAATTTTGTCACCATTAAGGATTTTATCAGTAAATATAAGTACGCAGATTTCCTAAAATTATTTTTTCTTTCTGCGCACTATTCCAGCCCCATAGATTATACGGAAGAAAAAATCGAAGAAGCAAAGCAGGCGCTGGGGAGGATTTCGATTCTCTTAGGTAAAATCGGCAGCCACAAGCCGGGAAAGGCAATTCCCGAGATAGAAGATATTAAAAATAATTTTATTCAGGCGTTGGATGATGACTTTAATACTCCCGAAGCCTTAGCTACGGTTTTTGAATTAGTCAACCTGACGAATAAAAATATAGATAATCCCGACTTTGCTTATCAGGGCAAAAAAACTTTAAAAGACCTGTTGAGCCTTTTAGGACTAAGCCTGAAGTTTAATGGAGCTCAGGATAATACAAAGATAATTCAGGACTTGATCGATAAGCGTATCAGCCTGAAAAAAGAAAAGAAATTCTCCGAAGCCGATAAAATCAGGAAAGATTTGGAAGCCAAAGGCATCATCTTGGAAGACGCTAAGGACGGTAAAACAACCTGGCGAAGGAAGCTATGAAAGGTAAATTTATTACATTTGAAGGTTCGGAAGGGTGCGGTAAGAGCACACAGTCGCGGCTTTTGGCGCAATACTTGAGAAGCAAAGGCAAGCGCGTGGTTTATTTACGCGAGCCGGGGGGAGTTAAGGCGAGCGAAGAAATCCGGCGGCTGCTCTTAAATCCGCACAATAAAATTTCTCCGGCTGCGGAAACCCTGCTTTATATGGCGGCGCGGGCAGAGTTGGTGAGCGAAATTATTAAACCCGCTTTAGCCAAAGGTAAAATCGTCATCTGCGATCGGTTCCTGGATTCTACTATCGCCTATCAGGGCTATGGCCTGGGAATAAATATCCCGATGATTAAGGCCATCGGCAAATTCGCGACTTTGGGGATTAAGCCGGATTTAACTATCTTTCTGGATTTACCGGTTGAAAAGGGCTTAAAGCACCGCAAGAATCAAGAAGACAGAATAGAATTGCGTTCACTTCAGTATCATCGGAAAGTAAGGCGCGGTTACCTGGCTCTCGCCCGCCAGGAGCCCGGAAGAATAAAAGTTATCAAGCTCGATGACGATATCAAGGTAACCCAGGAAAAAATCAGAAAACTATGCCATTCGCTGATATAAAAGGCCAGGATAAAGCCGTAGGGAGATTGAAAGAATATTTAAGGCATGGCCGTCTTGCCAGCGCTTATCTTTTTTTGGGGCCGGACGGCGTCGGTAAATTCCTGGCTGCCCGGACGCTGGCTAAAGCCGTAAATTGCCAAGAGGGGGATTTTGATTCCTGCGATAAATGCGCCTCCTGTTTAAAGATAGAGAAGGGCGCTCACCCCGACGTGCATATTATCGGCAGGCCTATAGAAGACGATCCCGCAGCATCCGAGACGGTGAAGATAGAAGAGATCCGCCAGCTGCAAAAAGAGATTAATTTAAAACCGTATGAAGGTAAATGCAAAGTCTTTATCATTGATAATGCCCACCGCTTGACCCCGGAGGCCTCCGGCGCGCTTTTAAAGACCCTTGAGGAGCCGCCGGGCAATAGTTTAATCATTCTGTTGAGTTCTAAGCCGGCATTATTATTCAAGACGATAATTTCCCGCTGCCAGGTGCTCAAGTTTTTTCCGCTGCCGAGGATAAGGCTTAAGGAGGTCCTGCGGAAAGATTATCACTTTGACGGCCATGAGGCGCATTTCCTGGCTTATTTTTGCGAGGGGCGGCTGGGTTATGCCGTAAGATTAAAAGAGCTTGATATATTTAAAGAGAAGAACCGGATTATCGAGGGGTTAGGTTCTCCGGGCATCTTTGCGCTGGGGGATGAGATGGCGGAGAGCCGGGAGAGCCTGCGCCAGGGCCTGAACATATTGGCAGCCTGGTTCCGGGATATATATATGATTAAAAGCGGCTCCAGCCACAAGGAGCTGATTAATTTTGACCGCCGGGAGCAGTTATTAAGGCTGATGAACCGTTATTCTTTCGGCGAGCTCGATGAAATATTAAAATATATTTCGGATTCATTATTGTATCTGGAGCAGAATATAAACGTTAAACTGCTCTTATCCAATCTAAAGTATTTAATGAAAGGTTAGGTATCGCGATGGAAAAGACGGTATTAGTCAGGTTGAGGGATTCGGGCTCAACCCTTTTTTATAGCGCGGGGGCTTTAGCGGCGAAAGAAGGCGATTATGTGATCGTCGAGCATGACCGCGGCCTGGATTACGGCCAGATTATTTCGCCGGATGAGGCGGCGAGAGGCGCCGCTTCGAAAGAGCCGGTAAAGAAGGTGGTGCGCCTGGCCAATGACAGCGACTTGAGGCAGATTCGGGAAAACCGAAACAAGGCCAAAGAGGCATTCAATACCTGCCTGAAGAAAATAGATGAGCATAAGCTGGAGATGAAGCTGGTGCAGGCGGAATATTCTTTTGACCGCAGCAAAATCATTTTTTACTTTACCGCCTCGGGGAGGGTAGATTTCAGGAATTTAGTCAAGGACCTGGCAAAGATTTTTAAGGCGAGGATTGAGCTGCGGCAGATCGGCGTCAGGGATGAGGCAAAATTTTTCGGAGGGTTTGGCTCCTGCG
>JAQTRA010000154.1 GCA_028712045.1 Candidatus Omnitrophota bacterium
ACGAAGGGCTTAAAAAAAATAATTTATCTTCCGGTTGCCCACGGAGAGGGCAAATTCGTGGCGCTTGATAAAAACACATTAAACCGGTTGAAGAAAAATAAACAAATTGTTTTTCAATATTGCGATGCGCAAGGCGGATTATGCGGGTATCCGGATAATCCCAATGGTTCACAAGAAAATATCGCCGGGATTACTGATCCTACCGGCAGGATTTTAGGTTTAATGCCGCATCCGGAAAGACATTTGTTGGCGATGCATCATCCGCGTAAAGATCAATTAAAGCTTAATCAGGATGGGGACGGTTTACAGATATTTAAGAATGGAGTGGAATATGTTAAAGAAAATTTTTAACGATGAACCGAAAGAGTATTGCGGGTTATTCGGGATAACTAATAACCGCCAGGCGGTTTGGCTTACTTACCTGGGGCTTTTTGCCCAGCAGCACCGCGGCCAGGAGGCCTGTGGTATTGTGGCCAATAACCAGGGAGCACTTACCATCCATAAAGATATGGGGTTGGTCAGTGACGTATTCAGCGAGAAAGTGCTTAGCCAGCTTAAGGGAAATATGGCGGTTGGGCATGTGCGTTATTCGACTACCGGTTCCAGCGTTTTAAAAAATGCTCAGCCATTATTGATTGATTATGCTAATGGTTCGATTTGTATCGCGCATAATGGCAATTTAGTGAATTCTTTTGAATTGCGGCAGAAACTGGAAAAATCCGGTTCCATATTCCAAACGACTACGGATTCCGAATTAATTATTCATCTGATGGCGCGCAGCAATAAACGCAGCCTCCAGGATAGCCTGATTTATGCTTTAAAAAGAGTTAAGGGCGCATATTCTTTAGTAATGATGAACAGCGAGTATCTGATGGGAATGAGGGATCCGCATGGTTATCGGCCCCTGGCTTTAGGTAAACTTGGTTCTTCATACTGTTTTGCTTCAGAGACCTGCGCTTTTGATTTAATCGGCGCTAAATTTATCCGCCAGGTTGAGCCCGGAGAGATAGTTTTTATTAATAATCAGGGGGTGGTAAAATCTATTAAACCCCGGGAGTTAGTTGCCAGCCATTATGCGTTTTGCGCTTTTGAACATGTTTATTTTTCCCGCCCGGATTCTAAAGTATTTGGTGATACTGTGCATACTGTGCGCAGGAAATTCGGAGCGCAATTGGCTAAAGAACATCCGGTGCAGGCGGATTTTGTAGTGCCGGTTCCGGATTCCGGTTTTTCCGCGGCGCTGGGTTATTCGCAAGAGTCCGGCATACCCTTAGAGATGGGGATTATCCGCAACCATTATGTCGGCAGGACTTTTATTCAACCGGCGCAGGATGCCCGGGATATGGGTGTGCGGGTAAAATTCAATACTTTAAGGGATGTTTTGAAAGGTAAGCGTATTATTGTCGTGGATGATTCCATTGTGCGCGGGACTACCTCGAAAATCCGCGTGCGCAACCTGCGTAAAGCCGGGGTAAAAGAGGTGCATTTAAGGATTTCCTGCCCGGCACACCGTTATCCGTGTTTTTATGGGATTGATTTCCATAAATCCAGCGAGTTGATTGCGAATAAATACGAAACATTGGAGAAGATTAGTAAATATTTGGAAGTAGACAGCCTGGGTTATTTAAGTTTACCCGGAATGCTTAACTGTCTGGCTAGCGGTAAAGAGAATTATTGTACTGCCTGCTGGACAGGCAAATATGCGGTAAGGGCTGAAAAAAAACATAGTAAATTTTCTTTAGAAAGACGCTGTTGCGGCCAAGGAGAAATTCAAAAATAGGATATTAGCGGGTCCTGCCGACGACTGCCCTTTGTCGGCAATTGCCTCCAAAGGATCAGCCATCGTCACCCGGCTAATATATATGTTTTGTGATAGGAGGAGTCGTGGAAAAGATTACTTATAAAACTTCTGGTGTAGATATTAAAAGCGCCAGTATCTTTAAATCTAAAATTAAGCCTTTAGTGCGCAGTTCTTTCCGGCCGGAGGTTTTAACGGATATCGGAGGTTTTGGAAGCTTCTTTAAGCTAAATAAAAATAAATATAAAGACCCGGTTTTGGTTTCTTCCAGCGACGGAGTCGGTACGAAGCTGATGATTGCCAAGTTAGCCGGCAAACACGATACTGTAGGTATTGATGCGGTAGCGATGAATGTAAATGATATCCTTTGTACCGGCGCTGAATCCCTGTTTTTCTTGGATTACATCGCTTTTACCAAAGTCAAAGAAAATGTGTTGGTGGATATTGTTAAAGGTATTAATGACGGGTGCCGTCAGGCAGGGTGTTCTTTGATCGGCGGAGAGACAGCTCAAATGCCGGGAATGTACCGGGAAGACGAATATGATATTGCCGGTTTCTGTGTGGGGGTAGTGGAAAGAGAAAAGATTATTAATGGCTCAAAAATCAGACCTAATGATGTGGTGATCGGGATTGCTTCCAGCGGCTTGCATTCCAACGGGTATTCTTTAGTGAGAAAAGTTTTAGGGCCAGTTGAGCAAAAACGCATGAGTGCGCAATTGCTTGAACCTACGCGTATTTATGTTAAGCCGGTACTGGCACTGCTTAGCCGCTACGGAGCCGCTGTCCACGGAATTAGCCATATTACCGGCGGGGCCTTCTACGATAAAATCAGCCGGATATTACCGAAGGTTGTTGATGGGTGGATTGAAAAAAGCTCTTGGAAAGTGCCGGGAATATTTAGGCTT
>JAQTRA010000155.1 GCA_028712045.1 Candidatus Omnitrophota bacterium
ATGATTAAAAAACAAAGATAAAAAATTGCTAACAGAGTGAGCGTTTTCAACAATAATGACGCCGATGAGAAATTAACCAAAAATTTATTTATGTTAAAACTATCGGCGTATTTCGCCGTATATGTCCCTCTGAACTGGACGAAAATTGTAAAAATTAAATAAGTGATAGCTAAAACCAGATTTAAAAAGAAATTAAATAAAAGCTGGGCTTTCTTTGTAATAAAAAACAGCCCCAGGGAGAGAACAAGCATTGTTAAGTTCAGAAAAATACCTTCTCCATGGCTTAGTGTGCTCAATAAAATCGCCGACACCGAAAGAATAAAATATATTTTTCTTTCTTTCACATACCCCTGATAAAAGGAATATACGGCCAGGGCACTAAAAAAAAGGACAAATTTCTGCTGCATTGATATATACATAAAATTATTCCAATATGGAGTAAAAATGAAAAATGTCAGCGGGTATAAAAAAATACAGCTTAAAGCATTTTTTTCCTGATTTAACCAAGTTTTATTAAATATAAGCCCCCATAATAAAAGAGTAGCTAAGTTAAAAATAGCTATCCCTAAGTAGATCATTAATGGTGCGTCTGCAAAAATATGATAAACGGTCATTGCCCAAACATAAAAAACAGGCCTGAACATCCCCCATTTAAGATCGCTCACTATTACTCTGCCCAGATTTTCCAACGCATTTCCCCGCAGCCAGACATCCTGAGCGCTCTTAAGCATATGGTGATCATCCATAAGCCCCCAGGAAGGGCCGTAAAATACTATTGAACCTATTATTAATACGGAAAATAAAATAAATATAACTATAGGGGATAGTCTTCTGAGCATTCTAAAACCTTTCCAAGTTCCGGCGCAAAATTGTTAATAAACTATACATTGCCGAACTTCTTTTTTAAAATCTTGCCCAGGCGCAGCCTGGAGAAATACCTGTAGAAATAAACAAAATATAAATTAGTTTTTAGTTTAGTTATAAATACTTTTACTAGTATTTTATGGATAGGCTTAATTCCCTTATAAACATCGTATTCAAACCATTCAAAACTTTTTTGGATCTGCCTCCTGGAAAACCCCGGTAAATCTAAAAAGGCTTTATTCCTTTCCGGGATAAAATCGGGGTCGGCTTTGAGTAGCCCCAGATTTTCCGCGGTTTTGTAAAGCTCTGTCCCGGGATAGGGGAAGAAAATGCTGGTCCAATGCCAATCCGGCAGGCAAATCCTATTCATATTAATAGTTTCCCTAAAATCGTTAAAAGTTTCACCGGGCACTCCGATGAGATTAAAAAAAGCTACTTTTAGAGCATATTTCCTGGCCAATTTTACGGCATTAATGAGGTCAGAATTTGAATAATTACGTTTCAATATAACCCGGCGAACTTCCTCGCTTCCGGATTCAAGGCCGATGTTCACAAACCTGAAATTGCTTTTCTTTAAAGCGATAAATAACGGCTGCAAGTCGCAATTTGGAATAATTCTTAAATTTACTCCGAAAGTTAATGGATTTGAAAGAATTAAATTCAGCTCTTCCAGCTTCTCACATACCCTGAGGGCCCAGTCCTTATTGATGTAAAAAGTTTCAACTTCCAAATAAATTTCTTTTTGACCCGGAAAATTATCAACTATCCAGCGGATCTCTTCAATTATTTTATCAGGTGACCTGAGGCGTACATAGTTGCCTGACGCTATCCTTTTGATTGCATGGTTGCTGCAATAAGTGCATTCAAAAGCACAGCCCCTTCCCAGTAATACGGAGTGCCTTGAGCCTGGCTGAGCGTCAATCCATTCCAGCCACATTTGCCTGTCCGGTATAGGTAGCGCATCAAGATTATCAATGAATGGCCGCGGTGGATTTTTTTCTAACGAGCTCTCCTGCTTGATAATAAGGTTTGCTATCCCGGTTGGTTTCTCATTCCTCTCAAGCTGCTCAACCAGTTCTGATGTCGGATATTCACCCTCGCCCACACAAATCGCGTCAAAATAATCATTTATCGCTTCCTGAGGATTCAAAGAAACATGGGTTCCCCCAACCAAAGTAAATATCTGTTTATTCTTAGCTTTTAAATGCCTGGCTGCTTTGGCAATGAATCCATACTCGGAAGAAACTGCCGTAAAGCACACCAGGCGCGGCTTAAAATCTATAATCGCCTTATCGAGAATATTAACATTTTGCTTTCCAAATACTTTGGATAGAACAATTAACTTAGTCTGGTGTCCATGCTGTTTCAATAAAGAAGAGATGTAAGAGATCCCGAAATGAATCTCTTCCGGGCTCTTTAATGGTTTATGCAATGACTGTACATCCTGTAAAGAGTAAACAAAAAGTATTTTCATTGATTTTTTAAGCTTGACCCTATCGTCGTCGTATAGATATCCATTAACTTCCGGTAATTTTCTTCCCTGCTGAACCGTTCTCGATAATACTTGCCTGCATTTTCCCCCATTCCCAGCCGCTCTTTATTATGCGAAAATAAATAACGCACTTTTTTGGCTAAATCCTCGGGGTCCCCGGGGTTGAATAAAATTCCGTTCACTCCATCACTAACGAGCTCTCTCATGGCTCCTAAATTACTTGCTAAAACCGGTTTAGAGAAAGAAAAACTTTCTATAATGACCCCACCCATAGTTTCGTAGCATTCCGAAGGGAAAATTATAAACGAAGAGTTACTTATAAGCTCAAAGAC
>JAQTRA010000156.1 GCA_028712045.1 Candidatus Omnitrophota bacterium
ATTCCAGCTCTTTAAATAGCTGGGCGTTGCGAACCACCATCGCCACATTAGAGTTAAGCGCCACAAAAAAATCTAATTCTTCATCAACGAATTGCCTGCCGGTATTCTTTTTCCCTAATAATAAAAGACCGAGTAATTCGTCGCGAAAATAGCTAGGGATGCAAACTACGGTTTCCAGAAGTTCCATCTGGTAAAGAACTTGGGCTAGTTGCTGTTTGGTTTCCGGCTTGACTTTATTCCCCGCCAAGGCTGCTTTAGCTTCCTGATAAACCAATGCCTCTCTGCCAAAAATAAAGCTGCTTTTATGTTCTCTAAAAAAACGAATTAAAACATCATCTTTATCAATACAAATAAAATCTAACGGTAGCTTCTTGGCTAAAGACCCTTTAGAAACAGTAAGCAGATAACCCTGCTTCTCTTTATTATGCAGAAAGAAACTGGCATGGGCTAAATTAGCTTTATTCACCACCATGCGCACGATCATCTTGATCAAAAGATCAGGATCGTGCACAAAGATCATATTCCGGGATGCGTTTTCAAGTTCTTTCTTATAATCGATCGGCATAGTTTTGGTTTAGTTTATATATCTAAGTATATTTATACTAGAAAAACGGTAGGTTGTCAAGGCAGGTGCCAGCTTTACTCTTCGTTGATTACCGCTAAAATTTGTCCCACTTCCACATCATCACCCTCACTATACATAATTTCGCTGATCACTCCGGTACAGGGGCTGGGTAAATTAAAAGTTGCTTTATCCGTGACCAATTCCACCAGGTCATCTTTCTCTTTTACCCTTTCACCATCCTTAAAAAACCAGTAGGATACAGTTGCTTTTTTAATCCCTGTCCCTAACTCCGGCAAAACAACTTTGATCATGACAACCTCCTGGATTTATTCTCAACTTATTTAATTCAACGACTCGCGTATTGATTCGCAAAGCGTAGGATGCGCAAAAATCATCTGGCGAACCTGGTTGACCTTTAGGTGTGCTGAAACCGCTACACAAAAAATAGCAATTAATTCTGTTGCTTTCGGGCCGATAATCGCCGCCCCGATTATCTCCTGGCTCTTCTCATCACTGATAACCTTAATAAACCCTTCGCTCTCATCCATAATCCGTGCCATTGGACTACCAAGAAAATCAAATTTATGCGCCTTAACCGCCAGCCCAGCCTTTAATGCCTGGCCTTCATTTAATCCGACGCTAGCGATTTCAGGATCGGTAAAAATACAATTAGGAATAACCAGATTATCTGCTTTAGATTTAAGCTGATTAACCATATTACCCACTGCTGTCTCTCCCTGGTAAGCTGCAAAATGCGCCAACATTATCGGACTGGCGCAATCACCGCTGGCATAGATATTCGGGATATTGGTTTCCAGATAATCATTAACCGCAATCCTTCCTTTTTCTAATCCTATTCCTAATTTTTCCAAACCCAATCCTGCAAAATTAGGAGTCCGGCCCACACAAATTAAAACTTTTGCATATTGGTTAAAATCAATAGCTAAAGCGTCAGTATCCGGAGAAACTAAAATTCCTTTTTTCTTAAAAATTACCCCGATTTTCCTGGCAATTTCCTGGTCTTCATTAGGTAAGATTGACGGCATCTTTTCTACGATAGAAACCTTACTACCCAAAGTTGAAAATAAACCGGCAAATTCACAGCCGATAACCCCGCCTCCGATAATCAGCAAAGACTGCGGAATTTCGGTTAAAGATAAAATATCATCGCTGGTAATGAATTTTACATGATCAAACGCTAATTTGGGAATTTCAGTTGGCTGGCTTCCCGTGGCAATCAGCATAAATTTACTTTTTATTACCCCGGTAGAAGTTTTTATTTCATTTGCAGAAATAATTTCTGCGTAAGAGTTTATATAATCAATATTCGCAAGCCTGCTTTGCATACCGAGCGTAAGAAGCTTAACAATTTTATCTTTGCGTTCCTGGATTTTACTGAAATTAACGCGCAGATTATCTGACTCCACACCGAAAACAGATGATTTTTTTGCCAGGGAATATATTTTTGCGGATTGAATTAATGTTTTAGTGGGGATGCAGCCGTGGTTAAGGCAAGTTCCGCCGATTTGCTTAGCTTCAATAAGGCAGACTTTAAAGCCTAACTGCTTTGCCCTTAACGCAGCGTTGAAACCTGCCCAACCAGCTCCGATAATAGACAAATCATACATAGATATGAGTTAGGACAATAATTGTGCCTGAGCACTAGCCACTAAATCGGCTGACTTAGCTAACTTTTCCAGTTCTTCTTTGGAAAGATCCAATTCAATTACCTGTTCAATACCATTTTTCCCTAAACGGCAGGGAACACCAATACAAGTATTTTTAATACCATACTCGCCATTTAAATAACTACAAACGCCAATAGTGCGCTTTTCATCTTTGGCTATTGCCCGGACAATGGCGCTAATCGCCGCAGATGGCGCAAAAAAAGCACTTCCTGATCCCAGGCTGGCGACAATCTCTGCTCCGCGATTAATGGTGCGGTTAACCAACAACTCTATTTTTTTCTCATCAATAAATTCATCTAAAAGTACGCCCTTAATTTTAGTAAATCTCGGCAAAGGCAGCATTGCTTCTCCGTGAGCACCGATGACTAACGCTTCCACATCCGTAACCGGAACCGCTAATTCCTTAGCAATAAGATTGGCAAATCTGGCAG
>JAQTRA010000157.1 GCA_028712045.1 Candidatus Omnitrophota bacterium
CAGCCGGCTGGCCGTGACTCCGGAGCCGGTATAAGGCAAATCCGCCGGCTCCAATATCTCCTGAATCGCGCCATCCTCGCCAAAACGGCCGTGCAGGGCGATAAAAGCGCAATCTAAATTATAATTTTTCAACAGCCGGATATTTTCTTCTTTGTTATCGGTTATAATATCGATCCCCAGCGCGTCAATTCCGGAATCTTTAAGCGCGCATAAAACCGCCTTTCCGCTTTTTAGCGAAATCTCCCTCTCCGAAGAAGGCCCGCCCATCAAAACACCTACCCTGCCAAAATCTTTTATCTCCATATTTTTATCTCAGGCTCTAAATTAACCTTAAACTTTTTACTCACCTTTTTTCTCATCAAACCCATGAGAGATAAGATATCCTTGCTGCTGGCCTCGCCTTTATTTAAAATAAAATTCGCATGCACTTTAGAGATAATCGCCCCGCCCTTTGACCTGCCCTTTAATCCGCAGGCGTCAATAAGCTTTCCGGCGGCGCTGCCGCGCGGATTCTTAAAAATGCATCCGGCGCTAGGAAGGTTATTACTTTGAGTTTTATTGCGCTGCAAAAGATACTCCCTCATCTTTAAACCAATCGCGTTATTGTCCCCTTTGCCCAATTTAAGTTTACACGAGATAATAACATATTTATTTAAATTGGATCTTCTATATGAAAACTTTAGCTTATTAGCATTGAACAGTTTTGGCCTCCCGCTGTAATCTAAAACAGCCACCTCTTTAACCCGCTCGCCTATTGATTTACCCCAGGCGCCGGCATTACCCGCCAGGGCACCTCCCAGCGTACCGGGAATTCCCGTAAGAAATTCCAGTCCGGATAAACCGTTGTTTTTCGCATATAAAATAATCTGATTGATTTTGACCGCTCCCCCTGCCTCTAAACAATCCCCTTCTTTATGTATCCGTTTAAAAAATTCTCCATTTAATTTAATCACCAGCCCGTCCAGGCCTGAATCGCTGGCTAAAATATTGCTGCCGGCTCCCAGCATAAAAACCGCGATGCCTTCGCGCCTGGCAAAACTCAACGCCTCCTGCAATTCTTTAATATTACCCGCTTCAAGGAAAAACCTTGCCGCGCCTCCTACCTTAAAGCTCATCAATCCGGACAGCCTGACATTAGTTTTTATTTTCTTATTTAAGCTTTTCGGCCAAAGCATCAGCAACCCTCACAATATCCCCGGCGCCTAAAGTAATTACCAAGTCTCCCGCCCGCATAAAATCCAGAAGAAACTCCGCTATCTTTTCTTTAGCCAGATATACCACCTGCCTATCCGGATGTAATTCTTTTATTTTATTTAACAACACCAGCGCGTTTACTCCGTCTATCGGCTGCTCGCTTGCGGCATAAATATCCGTGATAATCAGATAATCAGCCTGGCCAAAACAGTCGCCAAATTCATTTAAAAGCAGCTGGGTGCGGCTATAACGGTGCGGCTGGAACACAACGATCTTGCGCTCAGTTTTTAAATTAGCCACAGCTGCCAGGGTAGCCTTTATTTCAGAGGGGTGATGCGCGTAATCATCCAGGACCAGATATTTATCGCTTTTGAATTTAATCTCTAACCTGCGGCCGGCCCCCTTATATCCTTCCAGCGTCCTGCGGATATGCCCTAAATCAATTTTCAGTTCTAAACCCAGCCCGATAACCGCCAGGGCATTAGAAATATTATGCCTTCCGCCCAAAGCCAGATGAAAGCGGGAAATAAATTTACCTTTAAAGAAACAATCAAAATCTGAAGACAGGCCGTTAAGTTCAATATTCCTAGCGCATATATCGGCAGGCTCATTTAAACCAAAAAAGACCACCTTGCCCTCATAATCCGAAAACAGTTTTTTAAGATTTAAATCGTCTGAACAGGCGAAACATGATCCGCCTTCCTGCGTACGTCTTATAAAATCCTTAAAGGCCTTTAATTCATTTTCAAAATTACGGTAATAATCCAGGTGTTCACGGTCAACATTAGTAATAATAGAGTATTTCGGCTGATAACATAAAAATGAACCATCCGATTCATCGGCCTCCGCCACAAAGAACTCGCCGCTGCCCAGGCAGGCATTGGTATCAATGTTTTTTAGTATGCCGCCGATGGCAACCGTCGGGCAAAGCCCCGCCTCAAGCAACATATAAGAAATCAACGAGGTAGTGGTCGTCTTGCCATGGCTGCCGGCAATAGTTATAGCGGTTTTATTACGCATAAGCAAAGCCAAAGCTTCGGCCCTCTTAAGCAAGGGGATGCCTGATTTCTTTGCCTGACGCATCTCAGGATTATCCTCTTTTACCGCCGAGGAATAAACCACCGCGCTTTGATCGGATATATTTTGAGCGCTATGGCCGATATATATCCTGGCCCCAAGCCTCTTAAGCTCATCCGTAACCCGGTTTTCTTTTAAATCCGAGCCGCTGACCTTCCAACCACCCTTCAACAGGAGATGCGCCACTCCGCTCATGCCTATCCCGCCAATTCCTATGAAATGATAATATTCCTTCATTTAAGTATATACCTCTTCCAGGAGCTCTCAAAATCTTCCAGTCCGGCGAAAGAATACGTCATCACCAGGGCCCTAGACAAGTCTCTCTTGTCCCTCAGGTTCTGGCAAAAAAGCACAAACCTGTCTTTTCCGAATACCGCGATGAGATATTTTACTAAAC
>JAQTRA010000158.1 GCA_028712045.1 Candidatus Omnitrophota bacterium
CACGGCGTAGCTGTCTAATTCCTCGACGCACTTTTTAATAATATTAAAATCTATTTTTTGAGTTTGGCTGACAAATCCGGCTAAGAGCGCCCGGTCACAGATCATGTTAATTAAACGCGGGGTTCCGCTGGAAAAGCGGCTGATTACACTGACCGCTTCATTACTAAACTCAATTCCGCCTTTTGAGCCGGCAATCTCCAGGCGATGGCAGATATAGGATTTTATTTCACCATCATCTAAGGGGCCGATATGGTATCTGACCATAATCCTTTGGCGCAGTTGCCTTAAATCGTATAAATTAAGCCGGTTATTTAATTCCGGCTGGCCAACTAAAATTACTTGTAATAATTTATCTTTTTCTGTTTCTAAATTTGAAAGTAGCCGGATCTGTTCCAGCAAGCTGGGTTTTAAGTTTTGGGCCTCATCAATAATAAGCACCAGGTTATTGCCTATTTCAGATTCATGTAATAAAAAGTTATTTAATTCCCAGACCATGCTTAGCTTAGTTTTGTTTTTGGGGGAAATCCCGAAATCTTTGATGATTGATTCCAAAAGCTGGATTTCGGAGAAGTTAGGATTAAGGATAAAAGCAGTTTTTACGTTTTTGCTAACTTGATTTAAAAAGAAACGGCAGATTGTGGTTTTGCCGGTACCGATTTCTCCGGTCAAAACAATGATTCCTTTTCTTTGGGAAACTCCGTAGAGAAGGTGAGAGATAGCTTCTTTGTGTTTTTGGCTGGAAAAGAAAAAGGCCGGGTCACTGGTAACATTGAAAGGCCTTTCTTTTAAACCATAATATTGACAGTACATCTGTTCACCTCTGGATCATTATAACAAAAAAGCAAATTTTGTAAAGTATTGACATATTTGGAAATGTGTGTTATATTTTTTCTCATAAGGGAGACAAATAGCCACGGCTGCCTTAGTTAGTAAACCAGATTAAGAGTTGATCGGTAAACTATAGGCTTCTTAATTTAAGGCGGATATGCCAAATTTGGCCAGAAAAGAAGAAATGCGTTTTTCTCCCCGGGTAGATTTTCATACCCAGCTGCGTTATCAGCTCAGAGGTAAGCCGGAGTTTGCTAATGCGGTTAGCAGTGATATAAGTTGTGGTGGTTTAAAGTTTACGACGGATAAGTTCATCCCTACCTCTGTGCCGGTGATGCTGGAAATCAATGTTTTAAACCGCGTATTAAGGCCGATTGGCAAGGTAGCCTGGTCAACGCCGCTGGCGCATTCTGACCGTAATCAGATGGGTATAGAATTCGTAGAGTTTGATATGTTGGAAAAGAATTATCTTAAAGATTTTGTTAATATGCACTTAAGCTAAAATTCAAAATCAAAACCAAAGGAAAGGAAAAATTAAATGGCAGCTGAAGTAGTTAAGGAAGAAGAAGCAAAAGCAAAACCCGTAGTCGAGAAACAAACCAACTGTTTAGCTTGCAATAAAGTAATCAAGAAATTAAAAGTTTATTATCGCAATGGTAAATTCTACTGCAGCAAAAGATGCTGGCGCACATTTATGGATAAGTCTAAGGCGGAAGCTAAAGAGAAGAAATAATGAAAACCGGAAAAGAACGTCGGCAACATCCTCGTTTAGACCATAAGTTACCGGTTAACCTGGCGGTTAATGGGTTTGATTTTTCTACCTCCACGCGTAATATCAGTTGCGTGGGGGCTTATTGCCATCTGGATAAGTATATGCCGCCTTTTACTAAGATTTCGGTTAAATTAAGCCTGCCGAATAAAGACGAGGTGCATAAAAGCACGATTGTTGAATGTAAAGGCGTGGTGGTCAGAAGCGAAGATGAGGCCCAGGGTGGTTTTAGTATTGCTATATTCTTTAATGAGATGCGCGAAGAACAGCGCAAAAAAATCGCGCATTATATAAGCCAGTTCTTGCCTTAAAAGCGGTCCTCTAGCTAAGTGGGAAAAATCAGAAAATATAATCCAGTAAAGCTTATCCTTGGCTTCATCTATTCCGATGAAGCCGTTTTTATTCAAGCCAGGAATAAACTTAAAATAAAATTCGGAAAAATCGATTTTCAGTCGCAGGTATTTGATTTTAATTATACGGATTATTATAAACTAGAGATGGGGGATGCTCTCAAAAGAAGGTTTATAAGTTTTAGTAAATTAATTCCCGCCAGTGAACTTTACCGGATTAAGCTTTATACCAATAGATTGGAATCCAAATTTTTAAAAGCCTCAAATCGTTTGATTAATCTTGATCCGGGTTATCTGGACAAGGCTAAGCTCGTTTTGGCTTCGACTAAGGATTATGCGCATAGAATTTATCTGCATAAAGGAATTTTTGCTGAAATTACCCTTTCTTACCGGGGAAACTCGTTTTCTCCGAATGAGTGGAGTTATCCGGATTACCGCAGTAAAGAGTATATTGAAATTTTTAATCAGATCAGAACCTTGTTATGACAAATTATCCTGCGTATATCAAAACATCTGAAAGCGGAAAATTAAAAAAAGTAGCCGAAGCGCTTTTTGATTCCTTAGCGGCTTGCGCTATTTGCCCGCGATCATGTTTGGTTAATCGTTTAGAGAATAAAACTGGAAGCTGTAAAACCGGAAAATTAGCTAAAGTTTACAGTTTTATGGCCCATTTCGGCGAAGAACCGGCGATTTCCGGTAAGCGCGGATCCGG
>JAQTRA010000159.1 GCA_028712045.1 Candidatus Omnitrophota bacterium
ATAGTTTTGAGGTTTAAATAATCATTGATATTTTCGCCACAATAAGAAAAAACTTCTTGGAAAAAATCCGGCATGAGCACAAATGAAGGCCCGGTATCAAACTTAAACCCCCGGTCATTAATTATATTATTGCGGCCTCCCGGGGAAGCTAACTTCTCATAAACATCTACGCTATAGCCATCTTTGGCCAAACGACAGGCGCAGGCTAAACCTCCTACGCCTGCGCCGATAATAGCTATTCTCTGAGGCAAGTTAATCTCCTCTGACGCGCCTGACTGCTTCCTTCCAATTTTCATCTGAACTATTATCCGGCTTACCCTTTTTTACCCAGATCTCATGCGCAAGATTCTTGATTTTTTCATCAATTTCTGTTTTGCGCTCTTCCACGATGCGGTTATATAAACAAGCAAAGCTTGAGCCGAGTATAAAAGCATAAATAAAAGCCCACAAAGAACCAAAAATTACGCCGATTACCGTTGGCTGATAACCCAGATATAAAATGCTAACCGCTCTGCGGTAGCTTTCTATCCAGAAAAATAACACATTAATTGTCCCTAAGATAAACATCGCTGCCGCAGCAACCAATCCAAAAGCAATTCCGCAAGCTTTAGCATCTAACTTTGCCATTTACTCCTCCTTTTCTAAAAAACAATGGTTTTGTTTTCGTGCCGGATCAAACGATAATCAGTATAGCTTAATATCGCATCAGTTAGCGCGCGTTTCTCCAGGTTCCTGCCCTTTCTGAGTAATGAAGCCAAATTATCATCATGCGTTACATTTTCAACTGCCTGGCTGATGATCGGGCCCTCATCTAATTTTTCATTTACAAAGTGCGCGGTAGCGCCAATAACCTTAACCCCAAGATTCAATGCCTCGCGGTAAGGATCAGCGCCTTTAAAGGAAGGAAGAAAACCGTGGTGGATATTGATAATGTCTTTATTATATTTTTCCAGGAAATTCGGCGACAAAACCAGCATATAACGGGCAAGCACCAGGAAATCTGTTTTATCCAAAGCCAGAGCCAAAAGTTCATCTTCTCTTCGGTTATCTTTGTTAGCGGCAATAAAATAAAACGGGATATTATACTGCTCTACAATTGCCCGATGCTCCTGGAAATTGCTGGCCACAAAAGGTATCTGTACGCGTAATTCACCTATTTTCCAGAGATAAAGCATATCGATTAAACAATGATCCGGATTAGAAACTAATATCCCCATACGTAAAAGCTGGGTTTTATTATAGATCTTCCATTGGCCGGCAAACTCCTGGCCGATTGCTTTAAAAGATTCAGTTAAAGAAGATACTCCGGTTTGGCTGGATGCGCAGGTGAACTCGATGCGCAAGAAAAAATAACCGCCTTCAGGGTCAGTGGTGTATTGGTTAGCTTTGATTATATTGGCATCTTGTTTAAAAATAAAATCAGATATCGAAGCAACAATACCTTTTTGGTCACGGCACCTAAAAAGTAATATATAGGTTTGCATAATTTAATTATACCTCCATAATCAACCTAACTTCAAGATAAACATTTACGGAGAATTTTATAACAATTACTGAGATTGGGTACTCAGGCAAACTTTTGCTTCGGTAACAAGTTCAGAGATCAACTCTTTGACGGAAACTATTTTATTAATACGGTAGGCATTACTGCCGCACATGGCAAATCCCTTATCCATCTCCCCGCGGTAAGCATTCAACAGCGCCTTAGCAATGCAGTAATTCACTTTTTTGGCATCACAAGTATATAAACATTTATACTCACAGGCAAAAGGCACATGCGCCCCTTGAGTAACTTTTTTCACAAATTCATTACTGATCACTCTTCCCGGCAACCCCACCGGGCTCTTAATCACCACGATATCCTCTTTTTTAGCGGCAATATACGCCTCTTTATATTTAATAGACACATCGCATTCATGCGTACAGACAAAACGCGTGCCCATCTGTACGCCGCTGGCGCCTAAACGCATAACCCGGGCAATATCTTTGCCATCAAAGATCCCTCCGGCGGCAATAACCGGAATACGTAATTTGTCGCTCTCAAAAGCGCGCGTAACTTTCAAAACCTCAACCAGAATATTATCCAGAGAAAAATGTTCTGCATCATCAAGCTCCGCCATGCTATAACCCAGATGGCCACCGGCAAGCGGCCCTTCAACAATAAGAGCATCAGGTAAACGCTTATACCTCCTGGACCAAGTACTGCAAATAATCAGTGCTGCCCGTGCCGAAGAAACAATCGGGATAAGTTTAGTCTGGTCATTCTTGATCAATGCCGGCAAACGTAAAGGTAGGCCAGCCCCGGAAATAATCACATTCACTGATTCAGCCTGGGCCGCCTGGACTAACTCATCATAATTAGTAAGCACGCACATAATATTTACGCCGAAGGGGTTTTGCGTCATACTTTTAGTTTCCCGAATGAGATTGGTCAGCTCATCGCGCGAGCGCATCTTATAATCACGCTTCTCATTACCGCCTTCCTCGCCTAAGCCTACCGCGGCAATCACTCCGAGTGCTCCGGCATTAGATACCGCCGAAGTTAAGGAAGACGCGGATACACGCACCCCCATTCCACCCTGGATAATTGGCAGCTCTATGCTTAAATTACCTAATTGCAAACCCTTAAATTCAGTTTTCATAAAATTATTT
>JAQTRA010000160.1 GCA_028712045.1 Candidatus Omnitrophota bacterium
ATCCGATTTAATCTTGGCAAAAGAACCCAGATAACCCGCATGATCAATCAATTGCTGCTCTAAACCCTTAATCACCTGGCTATCCAGTTCTCTGCGCTCATACATTTTAGCTAACCCCATTTGGGGTAAAGCAACTGGCTTGATCCCAATATCTATTATTTTATTGCTGGCGAGAAAACAATTAGCAATCCCGCCTTTAACCGCTAGCTGAGCCACGGCAATATCCGCAGGCAATTGGTTAAGTTGATTAACCGGTATCTGATAAAGCCCAGCAAAAATATTATTCTGCGCTAATTCTGAAAAATCCTGCGGGTTAAAATCTCCCCACGCTGCATACTCCTTGATGCGGATAGCCAGAACGCGTAAATACTCGGTTAATTGCTCTTTGCGCTTATATAAATCTACGATATGCCTGGCAATCAGCTGGCCATCAACTGCTTTTTTGTGTGTCAGTGGATTCTGGGAGGCAATTTTTATTCCGGATAAAATATTTATACTCTGATTAATTATGGCGAGGTTTTCCTGCAGCAGGCTGATATCCTTGCTTTTAGGCGCCTGTTTATGCTCAACATGCAAAACTCCCAACGCGCGCAGGCTGCTGACAACACTTAAAGCATCCTTAGTCTGGGTAATAATTACTGCTTTTTTCATGGGGACAATCATGCTGCCTCCCCGGCTAAAACCAATTCTTCAATCTTTCTTTTGGCAATTTTACAACGGCCAACCGCATTAGCCATCTGGTCACCGATATAGATTTTAATCAAACGGATATTTTCTTCGGCTTCCGGAATTTTAACTTTTTCAAATAAATTCACTCTCTGAGTAGTAATCCGCAGCTCCTGGCGCAATAACCCAATGCCCTGGCTAACCACCAGAATCTCCTGGTTTAGGATGATTAAACTCCTCAACGCCTCAATTGCCGCGTCAATCCATAAGGGCATGATGAATAGATCATAATCTGCCGCGGCAAACTCCACCTGGTCAAAAACCGGAATATCAATACCGGCAATATTTTTTAAGTGAGTAATTATCTTAACCGGAATTAAGAATGGTTTAAGGCCAATCGGCTCAACCGCAAACAATCCCAGCCATTGGTTAATCATCTCTCTTTTTTTTAACAATAAAATACTTTTTTCTTCGAGGATTAAATTCTGCTGGAGTATTTCTAATTGGAGTTGCTGCTTTTTTAGCTGCAGGGTAGGCAGGTAACGCTGGAACTGCTTTAAAGAATCTCGCTGCCTTTTTAATTCGCCTTTAGTAAACTTTATTTTTGCCATTATATCTTTGGCCAATACTGACTGATCAGCTCACGTTTAATCCCGGTTTCCTCAGGAGTAAAAGATTCTGCCAAAATACGCCAGCCAAGATCCAAAGCTTCTTCCAGCGGGATATTTACCTTTAACGACATCATCTGCTTTTCAAAAAGCTCGCCGTAAATAAGTAATTTCTTATCCCAGGGGCTCATCTGAAAACCCATAGATTGCTTTTCAATGGTTTGCCGGTAATTAGCAAAAAGTTGGATCATCGCGTCCATAATGGTGCGGTGATCCGAACGCGTTTTTCCATTTACCTGCTGCTTAAGCCGGCTTAAAGAACCAAACGGCTCAATTACCGCGTTTTTAAGGTAAAGCTGGCCTTCAGTGATATAGCCTGTATTATCCGGTACCGGATGCGTAACATCATCGCCGGGCATGGTAGTTGCCGCCAGGATGGTGATCGAACCGGCAGTATCAAAATCTACGGCTTTTTCATAACGGCTGGCCAGCTGGCTATAAAGATCTCCGGGATATCCGCGGTTAGAAGGCACCTGTTCCATGGTGATGGATATTTCTTTTAAAGCATCCGCAAAATTAGTCATATCGCTTAATAAAACCAATACGCGTTTACCTTTTAAAGCAAAATCCTCAGCCACCGCTAAAGCAATATCCGGAACCAGTAAACATTCAACTACCGGGTCAGAGGCAGTATGCATAAAAAATATCGAACGGCTTAAAGCCCCGTGTTTATTTAAGGTTTCTTTAAAAAACAAATAATCATCGTACTTTAACCCCATACCTCCGAGGATAATAATGTCGATTTCCGCCTGGATAGCGATCCGGGCTAAAAGCTCGTTATAAGGCTGGCCGGCAATGGAAAAAATCGGCAACTTCTGCGATTCCACCAAAGAATTAAAAACATCGATCATCGGGATACCGGTGCGGATCATTTTATTGGGAATAATCCTTTTTACGGGATTAACCGGAGGCCCGGCAATATCAATTAAATTGTCGGTTAACGCCGGCCCATGGTCTAGCGGCATTCCGCTGCCGTTAAATATCCGGCCTAATAAATTATCTCCGGTGGCGATGCGCATCGGATGATTTAAAAAACGCACCTGGTCACCGGTAGAAATACCCCGGCTTCCGGCAAAAACCTGCAAAGACACTTTTTTATCGTCGATACGGATAACCTGGGCCAAACTGGTGCCCTGCCAAGTTGAAATTTGAGCCACATCATTATAACCCACGCCATCTGCTTCTACGGTGATCACGTCTCCGGCAATCTGAATTATATGTGTGTATACTTTTTGCATTTTAGGCCTCTGGCGGAATTCTTTTTTCTTCCAGCAATATAAAAATCTCTTCTTCTAATCTTTTAAAC
>JAQTRA010000161.1 GCA_028712045.1 Candidatus Omnitrophota bacterium
AGAATCAGATAGATAAGCAATTAAAAATTTTTGATAAAGATACCGAGCAAATACATATGGCGTTGGGTTTTCATAGCCTTAAGCGCGATCATCCCTTAAAACATGCCCAGGCACTTTTACATATAATTTTAGGCGCGAATATGTCCAGCCGTCTTTTTAATGAAGTAAGGGAAAAGCGAGGATTAGCTTATGAGATTGGCACCGGTATAAAGCGCTATCATGATACTGGCGCATTTTTAGTCCATGCCGGAATAGATAATGCTAAAGTATTACCTTGCCTTGAGCTGATTTTTCAGGAATTAGGTAAAACCAAGAAAAAATTAGTGAAGGCTGATGAGTTTAAGCGGGCCAAAGAATTTTATCTGGGGCAGCTGATGCTGGCTTTAGAAGATACGATGGAATATATGCTTTGGATGGGCGAGAGTACAGCTTGCCTGGATAAAGTGTACACCTTGCAAGAGGTTATCAATGAGGTCAATAAGGTAAATATTGAAGACTTGCGCCAGGTTGCCGGCCAGGTATTTAAACAGGAAAGAATAAATCTAGCGCTTATCGGTAGAATAGCTAAGGAACAGAAGAATATTTACGCAAAACTTAATTTAGGATAAAAATGGAACAATTAAACATTTCCTGGGTAACGTTGTTAATTTTAATTATTCTGGTCGGGCTTTCTTTTTTCTTTTCAGCTTCGGAAACTTCGATTATCGGTTTAAGCAAGATTCGTTTGCGCCATATGCTGCAAAAAGGGATTAAGCGTGCCCAAAACGTGCAGCGCCTGGCCACGAAGCTGGATAAAGTGATTGCCGCGATACTTATCGGCAATAATATGGTAAATATTGCCATTTCATCAATAGTTACCGGTATATTTGTGCAGATTTATGGTTATCGCTGGGGTGTAGTTGCTTCGACTTTTGTTACGACCATTGTCCTGCTTATTTTTTGTGAAGTAACCCCGAAAATCCTGGCAGCCAAACATTCCGATAAAGTAGCGTTGATCACTTCTCCGGTAATGGAGGTGGTGGTTAAAATTTTAAAACCGCTGATTACTTTTTTTATCGCAATCAGCAATTTTATTTTGAAAATCTTTGGAGTGGGGCCTTCTAAGCGTTCGCCTTTGATCACCGAAGAAGAATTACGGACTATGATCGAGATGGGCAAAGAGGAAGGGGTTTTAAGCGAAGAAGAGCGTAAAATGCTGCACCGCATCTTTGAATTCGGGGATACTTTGCTTAGTGATGTTATGGTACCCAAAGATAAAATTGTGGGGGTTAATCTTAATACCATTTCTGAAGATTTGCTGAATATCTTTGTGGAAGAAGGGCATGCTCGCCTTCCGGTATATAGCGGATCGCTGGATAATATTGTGGGAGTAGTGTATGCGCAGGATCTGCTTTATATCTTGAGAGAAAAAGGCCTGTTTTTATTGCAGGATCTTTTACATGAGGTTTGTTATGTATCCGAATCCACTCGGGTGAATGAGCTTTTAAAAAGGTTCCAGGCTGAAAAGGTTCAAATTGCGATTATTGTGGATAAAGATAA
This sequence comes from Candidatus Omnitrophota bacterium, assembly GCA_028712045.1. The sequence goes on from JAQTRA010000161.1 coordinate 1,540, forward strand.
AAAAACCTTAGGGTTGGTTACTTTAGAGGATTTATTGGAAGAGATTGTTGGTGAGATTGAAGAAAAGCACGCTAAAGGCCGAAAAGCAAAATAAGAATTATTTGACATAAAAATTAAGCTGTGTTAGTATAGCTGAAGTGTTCGGCGGAATAGATCATCTAAAAGGGAGGAACAAATGGGAGAAACAGGATATTGCGTAAAATGTAAAGGTAAGAAAGTTATGAAAGATGAGCAGAAGGTTACCATGAAGAATGGCCGCAATGCGATGAAGGGTAAATGCCCGGAATGCAATACCGGCATGTATAAAATTTTAGGAAAAAGTAAATAAACGCTTTGAGGATAGGAGCTTTAAAATAGAATCAAAACAGTTAGCGCAACGTATTGCCCAGGCTGCTAAATCTAAAAAAGCCCAGAAGGTCGTTATTTTTGATGTTTCCAAAGTATGTGGTTTTTGCGATTATTTTGTGATAGCCAGCGGCAATTCTTTAAGGCAAACTGGCGCAATTGCTAAAGGAATCCAGGATGACCTGGAAACTGTAGGGATAAAATCTCTTTCAAGGGTTTCTCCGAGTGATGAATCTGGCTGGATAGCTTTAGATTTTGTTTCAGTGATCGCCCACTCTTTTTATAAACCCATGAGAGAGTTTTATTCTTTAGAGAGCCTTTGGTCGGATGCAAAGAAAGTCCGGGTTACTGCCGCAAAATAGCAACACTCCATTCTAATGCAAAAAAATATTCAAGCAGAACTAATATCCTTGGTCAGCCGGGCATTGTCAGCGGGAAAATTTCCCGGCCCAATACCCGCTTTGGAAGAGATCTCGCTGGATCTGCCTACAGACAGCCGGTTTGGAGATTTTACTACTAATGTCGCTTTAAAATTAAGTAAGTTACTTAAGCAACCGCCCCGCGAAATTGCCGCAATTGTTGTGGAATTAATCCAAAAAGAAATTCTTAAATCCGAGTTAAAAGATTTAATTGCTCAAGTAAAAGTTGAGGGAGCGGGTTTTGTAAATTTTTATCTTGAGCCAGATTATTTTTACACTCAGTTAAATAATATCCTTACCCGCGGTAAAGATGCTTTAAAGCTGGATG
>JAQTRA010000162.1 GCA_028712045.1 Candidatus Omnitrophota bacterium
ATGGCGATAGAATAGTTGTTTTAGAGGGTGGTTATGGCTGGTTTAAAGCGTTACGTAATAGAGGCTATGATGATGTATTTACTATATTTATTACTCTTTTTTCTGAGGAACAAATTATAGTCCGCGGCAGAAATACTGAATGGATTGACGCGAACTTTAACCAACAGGAGCGTTTTCTGGCCCACTGTGCTTTAAATTATTTTATTGCCACACAAGGGGGCGAAGACCATAAGGGCGGCGAGATCGATCTTGAGAAAAATCCCACGTTCAAAGAAAAAATTAAGGCATATGTTTTTAGCGTCAAAAAGTTAATTTTTGATAAAGCTTTAATGGATGGGCCGCTGCTTAATTACTTGAGCCTTTTTGCTAAATCAGATATTTATAAAGCTACTGAAAATGCTATTTATAATTCTGTAATTATAGAAACAAATATTTTTATTGAAGAATTTAATAAATTATTGCGCGAATTCGGCGAAGATCAATATCAGCTTGATCCTGGGCATCCGGATTATAATGCCAAAGTTGCCCAGATTAAAGCTTTAGCTTATGAGGTAGAAAGGCGCTTAAGCAGCCGGGAAAAATCTCAGAAATTTAATTGGAACTCTACTTACAAGCGGGATCCTGGATATATCAGGCTGAATCGTGTTTTAGAAGGCACGGTTCAGGTTTATTTAGCAGTTTTTATGCATAATACCAGGAAACTTAATGGCGATCATCATTACAATTATGTTATTGAAAATCCCTGGATTTATGATGAAGATAAAATTGAATCTAAGCTAAGTGAAAAAGCTGAAGAGTTTGCCCGGCCATTCTTATTGCATTTAGTTTTGGCTATGCGTGAAAAAGTTGTATTAAGCCGCCTGCCTAATGATGAGTTTATCGGAGTTGAGAAGGCGCTTGGTTTGATGAAAAAAAGGCTGGAATTGCAGGGTAATGTGCCGGATACCTGGATAGAAACGATGTTTGATTTAAGGCCCTGGCCGTCCAAGAAAGAACAAACTTTAATTGTGGGCTTTAATAATGCCAATAGGATTGAAAGGCGCATAGATGAGATTGAGCGTAGTTATAGGTTATTAAGCTTTTTAGCCAGAGAAGAAAATAAAGGTATTCCCGGTGCTTTCTTGATCTATCGGCCGTATACCTTTATCCAAACAGGTAAAGAAAGCTTTAACCGGGTTGTAGAGGTAGTTTTTCTTGGCCAATCCGGGAAAGAACTGAATGAAATATTTTCACCGTTAGATGTATTTAAAACTGAACGTATATCTAAATTTGACGAGGAAGCAGCTGACTATAGCGGAGTTTTTAAAACACATAAAAATCATCTTACAAAGATGAATTTCGGTAACCGCATTTTTCTGTTTGCAGGAGCTGAAAACGAAAATACAGTTGTTAACAGGATGCAAGAGTTAACCAGTAAATTTAAGGACGAATATCCTGATTATAAGATTTTTACGATAAACGATAATGGAATACAAACTTGTTCTTCTCCGATCGGAGCAGTAGTGGCCATCTGGTCCTCTTCAGCCATAGTGAATAATGTTAAAACCGTCGCCTTTATCACTCCGGAAGCCAAGCCGTTCTTTTTCACTGGCGGGTTAGGGGACGTTGGCGGAGAATTACCTATGGCTTTAAGCGATAACGGATTAAATGTTTATATATTTACTTACAAATACGATGCGATAGATCCGGGTTTATTGGAAGATACCGGCGTTACCTGTATGACTAATGTGGAATACCGTAATTTACCGACTAAAATTTGGACTGCTAAAAGCGGAAAAGTTACTTATATTTTTCTGGATATTGAAGGCAGGTTTAAAGAAGCTTATGCCGGAGACAGGGTTAATTTTGCTAATGGCCTTGCTGATGGTACTTTCCGGGCGATTGAAGCTCTTGTTGCTGCCGGTAAAATGCCTAATCCGCAACTGCTCCACGCTAATGATTGGCCGGCTTCCTTAGTGCCCTTGTTTCTTAATACTAAATATAACCAGCATCCTTTATTTAAAGATACGGCATCGGTGTTTACTATTCATAATCCCAAACATATAGCGGATTGGATCCCGGGAAATCGTTTCCCCGAATTAGGTATCAGCGGTGAACATTGGTTCAGCCTGGTTCAACCGAATAGCCCGGATTATTTTTGCCTGATGCGGGGAGCAGTATATCACGCTCATAAATTTAACGCGGTCTCCAGAAATAACCGTAACGAAATGCTTACTCCGGAAGGTGGAATTATTTTATATCAGGATTACCAGGCAAGAGTAGCGGACTTTTTGGGAATTAATAACGGAATTTATTATCCAGTTTGGGAACCAATTAGTTTAAGAGAAAAGCCTGCTAAAAAAGCAGCGATCCAGGAAAAGTTAGGTTTTAAGGTAGATAAAAATATCCCGCTTTTCGGTATGGTAGCCAGGATTGCCAGCCAAAAAGGAGTAAGGCAGGTCGTCAGGGTTATTGACCGGATGTTAAGAGAGACTAATGCCGGCATACAGTTTATTTATTTAGGTAAAGGAAATGCCCAGGATTCTTATGCTGCGGAAGTAAGCGAAGAATTAAAACAATTACAGAATCGCTGGCCGAATAATGTGCGCTTTATGCCCAAATATACTACGGTTGA
>JAQTRA010000028.1 GCA_028712045.1 Candidatus Omnitrophota bacterium
TCTGCAGAAATATCATCCGAAGCCACAGGAAGCGCATTCTTAATATAGCGGTTAATCGCTGAATTTAAGATGGACTTTTTACGAGAATTGTAATCAACATTACGGGTCATTTAATTTTTCCAATAACGGTCATATTTTCATAATAAAGCGTAATTCTAGCATAAATCCTTGCTTTGTCAACAAAATTAGCACTTCTTTACCTAGAGTGCTAATCTCAAGATAAAAAAAACTATCTGCTTGAAATAACTTTAATCTGCTTATCTTCACTAATACTACTGAAAAGTTGCCGCGCAATAGTTAAATCAATACTAATACCCTTTTGCAAATAATCAATTTTATTTACCTTGGCCCTGCGATAAAAAAAATCAACTAATTCCATCCGGCTATGCGGTAAAAGTACCTTTAGGTTAACAATAAGATTGGAGAAATGCTCTTGTATTGCAGCGATTAGCTTATCTAAGTTTTCTCCGGTTTTAGCCGATAAAAGAATAGAATTTGGAAAATCTTTTTTAGAAACATCCAACCAGCTGCGGTCTTCTATTAAATCCACTTTATTTAAAGCCACGATTATTGGTTTATCCTGGCAGGCTAATTCGCCTAAAACACTGACTACTGCCTGATTATGCTGGTGCAGGCGATGGTCATAAACATCTAAAACGTGAATGAGTAAATCCGCCTCTTTGACTTCTTCCAGAGTAGCCTTAAACGCGTCAATTAAATGGTGGGGAAGCTCATGTAAAAATCCCACGGTATCAGAAATAATAATATTTTGGCCATTAGGTAACTGTAAACTTTTTGAAAGCGGATCCAAAGTAGTAAAAAGTTTTTCCGAAGTAACCTGCTCAGAGTGGGTTAAAAGATTAAGTAAGCTGGACTTACCCGCAGAGGTATACCCCACTAAAGCTATGATAGGCATGTTATTATCTACTCTTCTTTTATGCGTATTCTTACGGTGGAGCGCATAAGTTTTTAGATCTTCCTTTAATTTATCAATTTTTCCCCTTATCCGCCTGCGGTCAAGCTCAAGCTTTTGCTCTCCTGGCCCACTGGTGCCAATACCGCCACCGGTACGAGAAAGCATGATCCCCTTACCGGCTAAACGAGGCATTAAATACTGCAGTTGAGCCAACTCTACCTGCATCTTGCCTTCTGGGCTTTTTGCCCGACGACAAAAAATATCCAGGATTAATTGTGTCCGATCAATAGTTTTTTTGCCAAAAGCCCCCTCTAAATTTCTTTGCTGAGTCCCAGACAAATCGTGGCTGAGGATGACCACGTCTATTCCTCCTTCATTAACAATGCCGCTGATCTCCTCAACCTTACCCTTGCCAATTAAATAATTAGCCGTTCCCCGGTCACAAATGCTAATGACATGTTCAACTACCTGCACTCCGCTGGATACAGCCAGCTCCTCAAGCTCTGAAGAAATATCTTCAATGCGCCAATGGTGTTTATCTGTTTTTAATTGTATGCTGACTAAGAGAGCTTTTTCCATAGATTTAGGGCTATTTGTGCCGGTGTATTGGTTTTATTAATTTTAATCCACTGTATCCGCTGGTCATGTTTAAACCAGGTAAGTTGCCTTTTTGCGTAATGCCGGCTATTGCGCTTAATCAGGCGCTTGGCCTCGGCTAAAGAATATTCCTGCTTAAAATACCCCTGAAGTTCACGCAGGCCAATTGCGTAAGATGCTGTCTGGCTTAATTTACGTTTAAGCAGTTTTTGCACTTCTGAAATTAAGCCTAGCTTAAACATCTTCTCTACCCGTTGATCGATTTTCGAATAAAGTGCTTGCCGTTCAAGATTAAGGCCGAATACTTTAACTTCATATTCCGGGCCCAGGCCAACTCTTTGCTTTTGCAAATGAGAAATTGGTTTTCCCGTAAGCATAAAAACTTCCAAGGCGCGGATTATACGTTTTGCGTCATGCGCATGGATTTTTAGGCCGGAAACAGGGTCAACTTTTGCCAGGCGTTTATGCAAATAGTTACTGCCCTGGCTGGCTAAAAGCTTACACAACTTGAGGCGGATCTTTTTATCTTCCGGCACAGCCGGGAAAAGCCCGTCTACAATAATAGAATAATAAAGCCCGGTCCCGCCTACAAATAAAGGGATCTTGCCTTTTTTAAATAATTTGTCACAGATTAATATTGCCTGTTTCCGGTACTTAGCAACATTGTATTCACGCGTTGGGTTAATTATTGACAGTAAATGATGTTTTATTGCTTTTTTTTGCTCAACCGTAGCCTTAGAAGTAATAATATCCAGGCTGCGGTAAACTTGCATTGAATCACAGGAGATAATCTCAGCTTTAAGCCGTCTGGCCAAAGAAATTGCCACCGCTGTCTTACCAACTCCCGTGGGCCCGACTAGAAAAATTATTTTCTTCTTGAACATGAAATTTAAGGGCAGATCTTGGTTGGGAAGCCATCTTGCGAAAGCTTGCGCTCTAAATCTACTGCCTCTTGTTCATTTTTAAACCTGCCTACTTTTACGCGCCAGCCATTACTGGCTTGCTCAGTATAAGCAGGAAAATCGCGATCGAGTAATTTAGACTTGAAACCATCAGCATTTTCTTTATTAGTAAAAAATCCTACCTGAACAGAATACTCCTGATTTTTCGGCAAAACAGAATAACTGCGTGGAATATTCATCGTCAAACTTAACTCAGAGCTTAAGGGAAAATCATTTTTCAATTTAGATAAATACTCATTTCCCTGGGAATTATTTCCTTTTTTAAACTCTGCCAGGCTCTGGCGGTATAAAATAGCCGCTTTAAACTTAGTATTGGGTTGTTCAGCAAGAATAGCATTGTAAATATCTGCCGCTTCTTGTAACTGCCCGTTAATTAAATAAGTATCAGCTAAGCCTAATTTCGCCTGGGTATTTAACGAGCCGCGCGCATCTTTGATCACGCGCTTAAAGGATTCTTCGGCTGATTTTAGGTTACCGGTTTTAAGATAACTTAAGCCTAAGATATAGCTTAATTCATCCGAACTGTTGAAATTAAATTTGCTGATTTGGTTTTCGCCTTCAAAAATTACCCGATGATAATTTCCCTGTAAAAAATCAACCTTCAGGCTGTCTAATCCGGCTGCCCCAAGATATGCCGGAAAAGCCAACAAAATAAAAACTAATATTCCTAAAATATTTTTCTTACCAATTTTTAACAATTTTATTTACCTTTTTTAGATATTTTTCTCTGTAAGTCTAAAATCTTTTTATGCCGCTCTTCTTTTTTGCCTCTGGGCACATCATCAACTATTTTTGCGGCTGTAGTATGCGGCCGGGCTGAATATTTAAAAATAAAAGCCGCGTTAAAGGCAATTTTTTTAACCAGATCAAAAGTCTGGCGGAAATCAACTTCGCTTTCGGTTGGAAAACCAACAATGATATCGGTAGTTAATAAGCCGCCTTTAACAATTTTACGATAAGAATCTGCTAAAGCCAAGTATTCTTTTGGCGAATAACCCCGGTTCATCAGCTTCAAAATCCTGTCCGAACCGGACTGCATTGGCAAATGTAAAGATTTGGTTATTTTTTCTAAATCTTTTATGGCTTTAAAAAAATCTTTATTCGCATCTTTGGGGTGCGATGTAAAAAAACTCAACTCTTTTAATCCTGAAATTGCGTTAACCAGCGTAAGTAATTTAACAAAGTTGATTTTGCCGTCGGCATAAGCATTTACATTCTGGCCAAGCAACGTAATTTTAGTCACCCCATTATCAACTGCCTGGGAAATTTCTTTAAGTATGTTTTCGCTTTTGCGATGGCGCAATGGCCCACGCACATAAGGCACTACGCAATAGGTACAAAAATTAGAGCAACCTTCGGAAATTACTATATAAGCATGCCCTAAATCATTATAGAATCCGTTATGATAAATCTCATCCGGCCGCAGATTACCATCAGTTTCCCAAATTTTCCGTTCCAATAACTTGCCACTATCAAGTTTACTTAAAATCTCCGGGAGCTTGTGGATATCCTGCGGGCCAACCACAAACTTGATATTTTCATTTTTTTGAAAAGCTTCTTCTTTATAATTTTGAGCCATGCAACCGGCTAAACCAATAACCTTTGAGCCTTTGTAACTGCCAATTAAACTAAAAATCCTATCTTCAGCATGCTGGCGCACCGAGCAAGTATTAAAAATGATTACATCTGCTTCCTGGTCATTATCGCAAATTTTATATCCGGCCTGTTTTAGCAGCCCGCAAATTACTTCTGAATCACGCACATTCATCTGACAGCCAAAAGTACGTAAATGGACTTTTTTATTCATAATTTAATATTTTGATTAATGGCCGATATCTTCATTCCAGAGATCTGGTTTTTCCTTGATGAACGAACTCATCAAACGGATACATTCCGGATCCTGTAAAACCGATAAAATTACTCCTTTTTGGCGTAACAGATCTTCCGCTCCTAAAAAACTGATATTTTCTCCGATAATCACCCGGGGAATTCCGTAGAGGAGTATTGTTCCGCTGCACATAATACAGGGAGATAAAGTGGTATAGATAGTACAATCGCGGTAAATGCCTGATTTAAGGCGGCCGGCATTTTCTAAAGCATCAGTTTCAGCGTGTAGGATAGCACTGCCTTTTTGAACCCGGCGGTTGTGCCCCCGGCCAATAATTACGCCTTGATGCACCAGCACAGCACCAATAGGAATACCTCCTTCAGCCAACCCCAGGAACGCTTCCTTAATTGCCTCTTGCATAAATTTATCCATATTATTCATTCAAAAATAGTTAGATAAAAATAAGCCCCGCACCAATTGGTGCGGGGCTTAAATTCACATAATTAACTAATACATTATTTCTTTTTCAGTTTTTCTACAAACTCAGCAACAAACTTACCAGCAATATCTTTACAACCTAAACCAAAAGCCAGGCCTAAAGCTAAACCAACCGAGCCCAGAATAATCCCTAAGGTCAATTGGGTTATGCTGATACCTAATCCCAGCTGCTCTAAACCAACGATAACCACAAACACAACAACAATTGTTTCAACTAATTGGCCAAGCAACTTTCCATGACCTAACCCGGAATTGTTTGCTGCAGTTACAATTATATTTTTTAGTAACGTAGCCACAAACATACCCAATATCACAATAAATACCGCAGCAATAACATGCGGAATATAAAGTACCACTTTATTCAATAAATCTGCGGCAATAGTTAAACCTACAGCATTAATTGCCACCATCACTGTTACCAGGATACCTAACCAGTAACAAACTACACCAACTAACTCAGAAATAGAATAGTCGACTCCACCTTTTCCCAGAACCTTATCCAACTCAATACGGCTAGAAAGATCATCTAACTTTACCAGCTTCAAAGCCTTACTAACGATTACCTTGATGGCTTTAGAGATCAACCAACCAATGAGAAGAATAACAATTACCAGAAGTACACTTACGAGAAACTGGCTAATTTGAGCAAGCACAGCCCGTGCCGGTTCAAGTAAAACTATTTGCCAACTACTCATCTTTACCTCCCTTTTTAAGTTAATACTTTAAATAATTTAGCACAAAGGTGCAAATTTGTCAACGAATTTGTAGCAAAATGATTACCCTAACCACTTTTTTTTGAACTCCGCGTTTATCTTTTGCATTGCCGAATAAGTTAATTTATTATCTTCTGAATTTTCTTTTTCTTTAATATTTAATTTACGGTTTGGCTTACCACAGATAAACTCTTCTACCCCACAGAAATTTGCCTGTAAAATCCGGGCAGTTAGCTGTACTTGCCGGTCATCAGAAACCACAACAATGTTTCTGGGCTGTTTAGATTCTTCAATTATTTTTTTTATGCGTTCATCCGCTTCAATTTTTCGTGAATAAATCCAAAGATAACCCTCATCTTCAGGGATCTGGCTATCTAGCGCAGGATAACCGTCAAAAACCAGCACTACGGTATTATTCCGGCTGCCGGTAAGTTTATTCAACCGGATAAAATCATGTAAAGCTTGCTGAATACTTTTAGATTGTTTGGCGCTCGACCTAAACTGCGGATGGTTGATTACGTTGTAGGAGTCGATGATGTACTGTAAGGACATAGATTAGCCCTCCAATCGAAGCATAAATTACTACAAAAGAAAAAGACAAAAGCGACATCGCTAAAGCCAATTGTTTAATCACTCCGGCCTTGGCAAAATAAACCACGAATAACCCCTCTCTCAAGCCTAATCCTCCTACCGAAATAGGAATCAAGGTAACTGCTCCAATAATGGGCAGAAAAATAAGGAAATAAATAAAATTAATCTTTAGCCCTAAAGAACAGGCAATAAAATAAACACTTAAAGGAGAAATAACCTGAATAACCGTAGACAAAATAAGATTATAAATAATAACTTTCTTGTGATTCCTAAAAATATGAATTTCCTGGTGCATATCCCTAATTGTTTCTTTTATTTTTCCGGCTCCCGGAGCTGACAAAAATTTTGTAATTATCGAATAAATGTGGTTATTAAATAAAACCAACAGCACGACAACCAGCAAGCCGATAATTATTGTAACCGATGAAAAAACCACTTTGTCATGTATCAGATTTTTTCCTAAAAAGATAGCTGGCAGGATGATGATCACTAAGCCAATATAGCCGCTTAATCTATCTAAGAATACCGTGGCGATAACCTCTTTAGCTTTTTTAGTGTGCTCCGCCAGGTCTGCGCTCCTGACAATATCGCCTCCGATAGTTGAAGGCAGGAAAATATTAAAAAAAACTCCCCCAGAAAAAGAACTGATCAATTTTTTTAAAGGGATTTGAATATTGGCCGCTTTCAGCAGCATCTGCCAACGTAAAAAACCCAAAAAATAACCCAAAAAAGCAATAATAAAACCTGTGACTAAAAGTAGCTTATCCGCTCTTTTAATATCTGCGGCTAAATCACCGATATCAATTTTGTTAAATTTAAACAAAACAACCAGTAAGATGACACTTATTCCTAACCTGAGTAATATAGAAGCTATCTTTTTAAAAGTTGCCATTTTAGCGAAGTTGTTTTCCGGTTAATTTATAATAAGCTTCTAAATATTTTTCAGTGGTCTTAGCAATAATTTCTTTAGGCAAGCCTGGCGCCGGAGGAGTTTTATTCCAATCTAGTGTTTCTAAGTAATCCCTGACAAACTGTTTATCAAAACTCATCGGGTTAACACCGCTTTTATAACCTTCTAAAGGCCAGAAGCGTGATGAATCCGGGGTAAGTACTTCGTCGATAATCATGATCTGATTATTATAAATTCCAAACTCAAACTTAGTGTCCGCGATGATAATACCTTTTTCTAAGGCATAGCTACTGGCACGTTTATAAACTTCAATACTTATCTTTTTCAATTTTTCAGCTATATCGCTTCCTACTAAATCCGAAATATACTTTTGGTCTACATTTTGGTCATGGCCGACATCGGCTTTAGTTGAGGGAGTAAATATGGGCTCAGGTAATTTATCAGATTGCTGTAAACCCTTAGGCAGATTAATTCCGCAAATTGATTGGGTTTTTTTATATTCATTTAAGCCTGACCCTGAAATATAACCTCTAACCACACACTCAACTGGTAAAGGTTTAGTTTTTAATACGAGCATGGAACGCCCAATTAAGTCAGTTTTATATTTATTAAGTTCCGGTGGATATTCATCCACATTTAGAGTAATGAGGTGATGCGGGACTAGTTCCTTAATAAAACCAAACCAAAATTCAGATATACTGGTTAAGACCTTGCCTTTATCAGGTATCCCGCAGGGTAAAACTACATCAAAACAAGAAATACGGTCCGTGGAAACAATTAGAAGCTTATCCCCTAAATCGTAAACATCCCTTACCTTGCCTCTACGAAAAAGCTTGAGGTCTTTAAAATCAGTTTGCAGCAGGACTTCTTTACCCATATTTCTTCAGCCTCGCCATTAAAGCGTTATACTGCGCCGTTAATTCTTCGGGGAAACCTCTTTTAAAATCACTGAAGAATTTATGTATTCCTTTTAACTCCTCCAACCACTCTCCTTTATCGACTTTCAATAGTTTCTCTATAGCTGCCTTAGAAAGGGTAATTCCGGTCATATCGATATCAGATACATTAGGAATATATCCTATGGGGGTAGTAACAGCGTTAACCTTATTATTACAGCGATCCAATATCCACTCTAATATTCTTAAATTTTCGCAAAAACCTGGCCAAATAAATTTCCCTGAGTCATCTGTTCTAAACCAGTTGACATGAAATATCTTAGGCGGTTTAGCCATTAATTTACCCATATTTAACCAATGCTTAAAATAATCCGCCATATTATACCCGCAGAAAGGAAGCATGGCCATCGGATCTCTGCGTATCTGGCCTATTTTACCCACCTGGGCTGCAGTTAATTCCGAGCCCATTGTCGCCGCCACAAAAACACCGTGCTGCCAATTAAAAGATTCATATACCAGTGGCGCGACATGTTCACGCCTGCCGCCAAAAACAATCGCCGAAATCGGAACTCCATGATGTTGCTCTAGGCGAAATGACGCGGACGGACAATTAACAATCGGAGCAGTAAAACGGGCATTGGCATGAGCGCCTTTAATTACTTTACCTTCTGCATTTAAAGTATTTGGTTTCCAAGGCTTACCCTTCCAATCAATACCTTGAGCAGGCACATCTCCATCAGCGCCCTCCCACCATACAGTATTATCTGGTTTTAACAATACATTGGTATATATAGTATTTTTTTTAATTGTTTCAACCATATTCGGGTTAGATTTTAAATTCGTGCCGGGCGCAACACCAAAAAATCCCGTTTCAGGATTAATCGCCCAAAGAGAACCGTCTGAATCCACACGCATCCAGGCTATATCATCACCCAATGTCCAAATACGGTAACCTTTGATTTTCAGTCCTTCAGGCGGGACCAGCATGGCCAGGTTAGTTTTGCCACAGGCGCTGGGGAAAGCCGCAGCAATATATTCAACATGGCCGTTAGGTTCCTCGATACCCATAATCAACATATGCTCTGCCATCCACTTTTCTTTTTTAGCAACAAAACTGGCGATACGCAAAGAAAGGCATTTTTTCCCCAAAAGCACATTGCCGCCATATCCTGAGTTGACACTCCAGATAGTATTGTCTTCAGGAAAATGCAAGATCATTCTTTTACTGATATCCAACTTAGCTTTAGAGTGCAGGCATTTAGTAAAATTATTCTCTTTTTCTAATTGCCTTAATACATCTTGGCCACAACGCGCCATAATTAACATATTCAAGACTACATAACGCGAATCCGTCAGCTCTACCCCAATTTTACTAAATGGCGAACCAACTGGCCCCATGGAAAATGGAATCACATACATGGTTTTACCAGCCATCGCGCCAAGAAATACTGCTTTGGCCTTTTTATAAGCAGCAGCCGGAGACATCCAGTTATTATTTGGCCCGGCAGTTTGTTTTTTCTTGGTGCAGATAAAAGTTAAATGCTCAGTCCGGGAAACATCATCGGCGGCAGTGCGATGTAAAAAACAACCCGGCAGTTTATCCTGGTTTAAGCGAATTAATTCGCCGGAGCTTACGCACTCATTTTCTAAAAGCTTTTTTTGCTCATCTGAGCCATCAATCCAAACAATACTTTCCGGCAAACAAAGCTTTGCCATTGAATTTACCCAATCAATTAGTTTTTTGTTAGTTGTGGGAAACTTTTCCATTTACTTACCCCGGTTAGCAATATATTTATAAGCAGAATCAGCTGCTACTGCGCCATCACCACAAGCATTAATCACCTGATACAGACTTTTTTTACGGCAATCGCCACAAGCAAATATGCCATCAACTGAAGTCAGCATATTTTCATCGGTTAATAAAAATCCTGATTCATCCATCTCTAATTTATTTTTTAAAAATATTGTTTCCGGTTCATAACCAACATAAATAAAAACTCCATCACAATTAAAAACACTTTCTTTATCGCTTACCAAGTCTTTAATTTTTACCGCTTCTACCTTTTGCGTTCCTAAAATTTGCGTAACAATGCTGCTTAAGATAAATTTTATCTTTTTATTTTTCTGTAAACGTTCTTGTAAT
>JAQTRA010000029.1 GCA_028712045.1 Candidatus Omnitrophota bacterium
TATTTTCAGGTCGTTAGCGCGATTAATAATTTTATCATCGATATCGGTGATATTACGCACAAACCTGACTTTAAAACCACGATACAATAAATACCTGCGGATTAAATCAAAAACGAATAAACTCCGGGCATGCCCAATATGGCAGGAATCATAAACCGTTACCCCGCAGGTATAGATATTCACCTGCGGAGTTTTTATCGGGACGAGCTCCTCTTTTTTCCTGGAAAGGGAATTATATATAAAAATAGGCATGAAGAAGCACCTTACTTCTTTTCTAACTTTAGGATTCTGTCCTGCAACTCTTCAATTGTCTGCATAATCGGATCCAACACATGCACATGGTCTAAGCTGACATCCATTTTCTTGCCATCCTGTTTGGTAATTCTTCCCGGAATACCCACCACCGTAGAATTTGGCGGAACATCCTTAATTACCACGGCATTGGCTCCGATATATGAATTATCTCCGATAGATATATTGCCTAAAACTTTTGCCCCGGCGCCAATAACCACGTTGTTGCCGACTGTAGGATGGCGTTTTCCTTTTGTAATTCCCGTGCCCCCTAAAGTTGAACCTTGATAAAGTAAAACATCATTACCGATAACCGCAGTTTCCCCGATAACCACACCCATACCATGGTCAACAAAAAAACGTTTACCGATAACCGCACCCGGATGGATCTCAATACCGGTAGAAAAACGCGCGATTTGAGATAGAATCCGCGCTAAAAAAAATAGATGCATTTTATAAAATGCATGCGCAATACGAAAATATATTAAAGCATGCAACCCCGGATAAAGCAGGATTACTTCCAGGAAACTTTTGGCTGCCGGGTCTCTTTTCTGGGCTGCCCGGATATCCTCATAAAAAAATAAAGAAATAAACATTAACTTGATCAGGGCCAACCCAACTAACACAATCAATATATTTATAAGATAAACCATAAATTAACCTCCCTGACTTAAAGAAACTACCACATAACAGGCAATTGCTTCTTTATTACCAACTTGGCCTAAGCCTTCATTAGTTTTAGCTTTAATATTCAAACAATCCGCGTTAAGCGCTAATAATTCAGATAATTTTTGTTTTATCTGTTTTTTAAAAGGAGATAAGTTCGGCTCCTGAGCAATAACCACTGCGTCTATATTTTCAATTTTATACCCGCTCTTATCCACTAACTTTTTTACCGCACTCAATAATTGGCTACTGGCAATCCCCTGATATTTAGGGTCAGTATCGGGAAAATGCTCACCGATATCACCTAATCCCAAAGCACCCAGCAAAGCATCACAAAGCGCATGGATTAAAGCATCCCCGTCAGAATGCCCCAGGAGCCCTAAAATATACGGAATTTCTATGCCGCCTAAAAACAATTTTCTTTCCTCAACCAGGCGGTGGATATCATAACCTAGGCCTACTTTATTTTTCATACGTTTCCTTCTTTACTATTAGTTGGGCCAAAAGCAAATCTTCAGCTGTGGTAATTTTCATGTTGGCGTAATGGCCTAAAACAATTTTTACAGGCTTTCCCAATTTTTCAATTAAACCAGCATCATCAGTAAAATTTTCTTGAATATATTTATTATACGCCTTAAGCAAAAGCTGCTTACTAAAAACCTGGGGAGTTTGTATCTCCCAGAGTTTATCCCGGTCTAAAGTTTGCCGCACCATATTGCCGTGCCCAAGTTTAATTGTTGCTTTGGGCCTGACTGCTACTATAGCGGCTTTATGCTTCTTAGCTTGCTTAATAACTTCGGTAATCGCATCACGGCCGATAAACGGCCGGGCATAATCATGGATTAAAACCCATTTACTATTTCTGTCAATAACCTTAAGGCCGTTATAAACTGAGTCCTGCCGGCGGCTGCCGCCTAAAACCAAACATTTTATCTTTTTAAAACAATATGGCTTGATGCTTCTGGCTATTGCCGCCTGATTCCCGGAATTAACCACCAGGATAATCTCATCTATATCCGGATGCCGGTCTAATTGTTTTAAAGAATAGGTTATGGCTGGTTGCTTGCCTATTTTTACCAAAGGCTTGGATATTAAAAGTTTAAGCCGCTTACCTTTTCCAGCAGCCAATAGAATTGCACTAACCATGCTTATTTCTCTATTTTAGTAAAAATCATCCTGCCGGCCTGAGTTTGCAAAACCGAGGTAACCGCAACTTTTACATCCTGGCCGATTAACCGGCGCGCATCCTCAACCACCACCATGGTGCCATCATCTAAATAACCAATTGCCTGGTTATGCTCTTTGCCTTCCTTAATCAATTTAATATGCATTTCTTCGCCGGGAAAAACCACGGGCTTTAAAGCATTGGCCAGTTCATTAATATTCAGGACTTTGATCCCCTGGATACTGGCTACGCGGTTTAAATTAAAATCTACCGTGAGAATATTAGCCTCGATCAATTTAGCTAGCTTTACTAATTTCGCGTCAACTTCGGAAGTTTCGGCAAAATCCTGTTCATGGATAGAAATATCCATCCCGGGTTCTTTCTGGATAGTATTAAGTATTTCCAGCCCCCTTCGGCCGCGCTGCCTTTTAATCGCATCAGTTGAATCCGCGATTTGCTGTAGTTCTCTTAAGACAAATTTAGGAATGATTATTTTTCCGCCTAAAAAACCTGTTTTACAGATATCCACGATCCGGCCGTCAATTATCACGGAAGTATCTAAAATCGCGATATTTTCTGCCTGATCCTGCCGGCGTAAACGCACATAAGGAATAATAATATTAAATTCATCTTTGCCGCGCAAAGCCATTACCATACCCAGGTAACAAAAAACTAAAGTTAAGCCCACCCTTATTCTAGATAAAGTCCCTGGATCAATCGCAGCCAGGCTAAAAGCATCCCCCACCAGCTTAGCCATAATCAAACCTAAAATTAACCCGAAAACCGCGCTGGATAAACCACTTACGGAAACTTTACGCAATCCTAACTCTAGGATAATCATCACTAATGCTGCCAGAGCACCGAGTAACATACCGAAAAAACCAGAACCGCTTAACGCCAATGCCTGATAACCAATGACCATACTACCCAAAGTAAATAAAATCCGCGCTAGCAATAAATTCATTTTTTCACCTCTAAAATTATATCTAAAGCTTCTGTAAGGCTAGAAACCGGAATAATCTCCAGATCAGATTTATTAAATTTTAAATTCTTACAGCTATTTTTAGGCAATATACAATGTTTAAAACCCAATTTTTCTGCTTCATTGACCCGTGTCAGCACCTGCGATATGCTGCGGATCTCACCGCTTAACCCTACTTCACCTAGGACTACCGCCTTAGGCATAACTACCTGATCCTTAAAACTTGAAGCAATCACCGCGCAAACCGCTAAATCTGCCGCCGGGTCTTCAATTTTTATTCCTCCGGCAACATTGACAAAGATATCTTCTACCTCCAGGGCTAAACCCATGCGTTTTTCTAAAACCGCAACCAGCAAAGCCAGCCGGTTAAAATCAAAACCTTGCGCCCGGCGCCGGGCATAACCAAAGCTACTGCGGGAAACCAAAGACTGGATCTCAACTAAAAGCGGCCGCGTTCCTTCTAAAATTGAAGTTACAATTGTTCCGGATACATTACTCGGCCGTTCCGAAAGAAAAATCTCCGAGGGATTTTTTACTTCCATCAAGCCTTCAGGGCCCATTTCAAATACGCCAATTTCATTAGTTGAACCAAATCTATTTTTTACGGCCCTTAATATCCTGTAGATCGCAAAACGATCACCCTCGAAATAAAGCACCGTATCTACGATATGCTCTAATACGCGCGGCCCAGCCAGAGTACCTTCTTTGGTAACGTGGCCGATAATAAAAATTGAGGTATCGGTGGTCTTGGCTAACTGCGTAAGCATCCCCGCACATTCCCTGACCTGGCTTACGCTTCCCGGAGAAGAACTTATATTCGGATCAAAAATTACCTGAATAGAATCAATGATCACAACCTGGGGCTTAAGTTTCCGGATATACTCAACAATTAAAGATAAATCCGTCTGATTAACAATATAAAGATTGCCTGATCCGGATTCACCTAAACGTTTGGCGCGTAATTTTGTCTGCGCCACAGATTCTTCACCGCTGACATAAAGTACTCCGATGCCCTGTTGGGTTAGGTGGTTAGAAACCTGTAAAGAAATAGTAGATTTACCAACTCCGGGATCTCCGCCGATTAAGATCACCGAGCCTTTAACAATTCCCCCGCCTAAGACCCGGTCCAGCTCGCGGATATTCGTTTTTAACCTGTCTTCATCCCGGGCAACTACATCTTTTAATAGAACTGGCCCGTCTTTATATAATGATGCCCGCTCTTTAGACCCGGGGGCAGATACAGTATAATCCTCTTCGCTAAACGAATTCCAACTGTTACAGTCCGGACATTTACCCAGCCATTTGGGAGATTGATAACCGCAACTGGAACAGCTAAAAACTGATTTTGTTCTCATTAAACAATGGGATTAGAAATGTTCAAACTTCTTTTTATCCGTAGCAAAATCATAGGCCACTTCTTTAGTAATCAGCCCCCGGCCAAGCAGGCCCATTATTGAACTATCCATGGAATGCATGCCAAATTCAGAACCTGACTCTATATAGCTGAATATTTGTTCAGTATGCCCATTCCTGATAAGATTTCTTACTGCCGAAGTAGCCACTAATACCTCCGTTGCCACAATTCTCCCATTTCCGCTGGCCATCGGCAAAAGGCATTGTCCGATAACATACTCCAGGCACGTGGATAGCTGCACGCGCATCGGTAATTGCTTCTCAACCGGAAGCATATCAATTAACCTATTAATACAATCGACGGTATTCGTAGTGTGCATAGTCGACAGAACCAAACGCCCTGCTTCAGCAGCAGAAATAGCCTGGGAAACAGAATCAAAATCCCTCATCTCTCCCACTAAAATAATATCCGCATCCTGGCGCAAGGAACTTTTAAGAGCATTGGAAAAAGATAATGTGTCTAAACCAACATCCCTCTGGCAAATTAAACTGTTTTTATTTTTATAGATGTATTCAATCGGGTCCTCTATGCAGATAATTACGCTCTCCCGCTTCATGTTTATGCTCTCAATTATTGAAGCCAGGGTAGTAGACTTTCCGCTATCCACAGGGCCAGTAACCAGAACCAGCCCATGTTTTTTGTTAACAATACTATGTAAACTATTGGGCAGGCAAAGCTCATCGAATGTTTTTATTTCACTGCTCACTACCTTAGCCACCATTCCTAAATTACCCCTATCCAGGAAAATATTTACCCTAAAGCGCCTATCATCCGGAGGTAATACGAAAGCCAGGTCTAACTCACAATTCTTATAAAAATCTGCCTTTTGTTTTTCATTTAAAATAGAAAGCGCCATTCTTTTAACGTCTTCCGCGGAAAGCGGGACTACATCCAGATGAGAAATCTGGCTATCAATCCTGTAAGTGGGAACACAGCCTGCGACTAAATGGACGCTAACTGCTTTTCTTTTTAACGCGCTATTTAATAAAGTAGCTAAATCTACTGTTTCAACATACTTATCTATGGAATCCCGGCTAAGTTGGTCCAGCTGTTCAAAAAAAACTCCATAAAGATACCGGTTATTGGCTAATTTCTGTACCCGGACCACTTTTCCTGAAAACTTTACCGGAGTAGCTAAAAATGAAAATGCCGCCTCTCCCTTAATAGAAGTTCCGATATTTATCTGTTCCTGGCTTTCAACAGCAAAACCATTAACACTGATATCTTTAGCTAAAGCATCGTGCTCTCCGCCATTATTATTTTCGGCAATTGCATATTTTAAGTGATAGTCCCCTTCTTTTCTCCGGGCCAGCCTTTTATTCATGAAACTTTTAAACACAGGGCCTTCCTTTTTTAAAGAATTATTTTTTTTCCTTAGTTTTAATCAGCAATTTCCAGGGATTTTTGCGCACATCAGTAACTAAAGCTTCCAGCTGATTATAAATCTCATCATTATAAATAAGCTTGCCTAAGGTGCCTTCTTGATTTCTTATTTTTATGATCCCCTCGTCTAAATTATGCAATATACTTTCGGCGTTCTTAAAAATCTGATGTATCGGCAGAGGGTCAATCCCCTTCAATGCAGTATGCGGCTTCAGATAATTAGCGTAATCTACGCCGGGAATTATCTCCACATATTTCTCGCCCAATAACCCTAAGGTATTTACCCAAACAGTAGAATCGCCGGGAATTTTAATGATATTCCTGATCCAAACCTCCAGGCAGACGTTGGAGCGGTTCTCCTGCGCAAGAAACTCCAGCTTAACCTTCTTTACTTCTCCGACATCCACTCCGGCAAAACGGACAGGTGCGCCCACCTTAACTCCGTTGACAAAATTAAAGTTAATATTAATCCGGTAACCTGAACTCCAGGTTTTAAACCCGCCGATAGATAATATGAAAAAGCCCAGGATAATCAAACCTACAAAAACAAAGCTCCCAACTTTTAATTCTAATTTAGTTTTTCCAAATATCATCATTTCCTCCTGGCCCACAAGGGCATACCCGCGCAATTCTGATCAGCGCGGGGTGTTTTATCTAGAATTGTCAATCGCATCGGTTATCGGGCCTTTCGAAAGCCCGTTAATAAACTGATGTACTACCGGATCTTTGGTCGCCCGGATTTCATGGGGCGTGCCTTCCAAAATAATTTTACCTTTATACATCATGGCAATTTTATCCGCAATGTGATACGCACTTTTCATATCATGGGTGACCACCAGGGAAGTAACTTTTAATTTATCATGTAAAGAACGGATAAGTTCATTAATGCTATCTGCGGTTATCGGGTCAACTCCCGTAGTCGGCTCATCATAAAGTATAATCTCCGGCCGGATACAGATTGCCCGGGCCAAAGCCACGCGCTTTTTCATCCCGCCGCTTAACTCCGACGGCATAAGATTGCCGATGCCGCCTAAGCCTACCAAATGCAAAGATTCTTCCACGCGCTCGCCCAATTCTTTTTCGCTGATATGCGTATGCTCAATTAAACTAAAACCCACGTTATCAAAAACATTCATCGAATCAAAAAGCGCTCCGCCCTGAAACACCATACTGATTTTAAAACGCAAAGCGCTTAATTCTAATTCTGCCAGCTTAGCTACTTCTTTACCGTTAACCAAAACCCTGCCCTCATCCGGCTTTAATAAACTCACAATATGCTTAAGCAAAACAGATTTCCCGCAGCCGCTTCTTCCGATAATCACGCAGGTTTCGCCGGTTTTAACATTTAAGTTCAGCTGGTTTAGAACTAAACGATTATTAAATTTTTTACTTAAATCTTTGATTTCAATCATTTTTTTAAGGGACGATAAAATAAAATAAAGCCGTAAAGAAACAATCCGCCGCAATAATCATAATAAAAGTAAAAACTACTGAACGCGTAGTTGCCTTGCCTACTCCTTCTGCGCCGCCTTCGACGTTAAAACCCTCATAACAACTGATCAAAGCAATCAGCATCCCGAAAATCCAGGCCTTAAATAACCCGGTGAACAAATCTTTATAGAATAAGGAAGAAAAAGTTACATTCATATACATACTGCTGGTAATACCTAATTTAAACACACAGATTAAATAACTGCCTAAAATACCGATAATATTAGCGTATAAAACCAGCACCGGCATCATCACGCTTAAAGCCACAAAACGCGGGACCACTAAGTATTTCACCGGATTTGTTGCTAAAGTTTCTAAAGCATCGATCTGCTCAGTCACCTGCATCGAACCAAGTTCCGCCGTATTTGACGCTCCGACACGGCCAGCGACGATTAAAGCAGTAATTACCGGGCCTAATTCGCGCACCACAGTCAAGGCCACGAGGCTGGCGATATAAATCTCCGAGCCGATCCGCTGCATAAAATATGCAGTTTGTAAGGCAAAAATAAAACCGATAAACAAAGCAATCAAAGAAACAATCGGAAAACTATCATAACCGGCTTTTTTAGCCTGCTCAATGATGCGGTCCTTTTTATAAGGCGGCTTAAAAGTTTGATATATAGTCTGCAGGGTTAAGCTGGTCAGGCCGCCAAAGAAATACATGAAAGAAATTGACCGGTGCCCGAGATTAATAAAGAAATCAGTAAACATTATTCAAAAATAAGCTCTTCGTTTTTGCGCGTTACTTTAATCAAAGAGCCCTCCTTATATTTTTTAGAAATTATTTCCCCGGCCAAAGGATCCTCTAAGAACCTCTGGATAGTCCTTTTTAACGGGCGGGCCCCAAAAACCGGGTCAAACCCCTTCTCTACCAAAAGCTCCTTGGCTTCTTTATTAACCTCCAAAGATATTTGCTGGTCTTTAAGCCGGCTGACCAGATATGAGATTTCGATATCAATAATATGCATCAGGTCTTCTCTAACTAATTGCCTGAAAACTATTATATCATCGATACGGTTTAAAAATTCCGGTTTAAAAGAATGTTTTACCGCTTCTAACAGCTTCTCTTTCATATCCTGATACGTAAGCTCTTCTTTTTGCGCCTTAAAACCTAAAGAACCTGTTTTACGGATCAGTTCGGCGCCGACATTAGAGGTCATAATGATAATTGTATTTTTAAAATCCACTTTGCGGCCAAAACTATCGGTAAGCCGGCCTTCTTCAAAAACCTGCAACAACAGATTAAAAACATCCGGATGCGCTTTTTCAATCTCATCCAGCAAAATAACGGCATAAGGCCTGCGGCGTACTCTTTCGGTAAGCTGGCCTCCCTCTTCATATCCGACATATCCCGGAGGAGCACCGATCAACCGGGAAACATTAAATTTTTCCATATACTCTGACATATCCAATTGCAATAAAGCATCTTCATCGCCAAACATAAACTCGGCTAATGCCCGGGCCAGCAAAGTTTTACCCACGCCTGTGGGCCCTAAAAATACAAACGAACCAATCGGCCTTTTAGGATCCTTGATCCCGGCACGCGACCTGCGCACAGCATGCGCAATCGCCTCAATAGCCTCATTTTGGCCGACTACACGCTTATGCAGGTCTTCTTCAATTTTAAGTAACTTTTCACTTTCTTTTTCTTCCAGCCTGAAAGTTGGAATTCCCGTCCACTGCGCCACAATTTTAGCGATATCTTCCTCGGTTACCTCCGGCCGCATCTTATCTTTGGCCTGGCTCCATTCTTTATTTAGTTGCTCAAGTGACTGACGGGCAATTCTTTCCTGATCCCGCAAAGAAGCCGCCTTCTCAAAATCCTGGCTCTTAATAAAAGATTCTTTTTCCTTACGCAATGATTCAACATCCAATTCTAATTTTTTGATATCCGCCGGCACAATTAAAACATTTAAACGCGCCCGCGAACCTGCCTCATCAATTAAATCAATAGCTTTATCCGGCATGAACCGCCCGGAAATATAACGGTCAGATAATTTTGCCGCTGCCTCTAAAGCCGCATCGCTAAAAGTAACCCGGTGATGCGCTTCATACCGGTCACGCAGGCCTTTTAATATTTTAATCGTCTGCTCAACGGTCGGCGGCTCAACCATAATTGTCTGGAACCGGCGTTCCAGCGCAGCGTCTTTTTCAATATATTTACGGTATTCATCTAAAGTTGTCGCGCCGATACATTGCATCTCTCCGCGGGAAAGCGAAGGCTTCATAATATTAGAAGCATCAATCGCCCCTTCGGCAGCTCCGGCGCCTACTAAAGTATGCAACTCATCAATAAAAATAATTACATCCTGAGAGCGCTTGATCTCTTCCATGATCGCCTTAATTCTTTCCTCAAATTGCCCGCGGTATTTAGTCCCGGCAACCATTAACGCTAAATCCAAAACCACCAGGCGTTTTCCTCTTAAAACTTCCGGAATATTGCCGGCGATAATTAACTGGGCTAACCCTTCAACGATTGCGGTCTTACCCACGCCGGCTTCACCTAACAACACCGGATTATTCTTAGTACGGCGGCTTAACACCTGAATTACCCGCTCAATTTCCTGCGTGCGGTCAATTACCGGATCTAATTTATTCTCACGCGCCAAAGCCGTAAGGT